>RHFD01000096.1 GCA_003724325.1 Nitrosopumilus sp. D6
GCACAGAAATAGTTATACGTGCCTTTTTCTTCAAACGTCATCTCGTAAGAGCTCTTCAGCGAGATAATGGCAGATTTGAATTTTTTATCATGTATCGGGTTCTGTCCGCTTGTCACCATGTGAATTCCATTATCATCATTATTCCAAGTTACAGTGGATCCCGGGGATACAGTAATTGCATAGGGCAAAAAGCAAGATCTAGTCACCTCACATCCGGGACCATCACTATCCCGTGGCATTGAGACGATTGTAGTTGGCACGGCGTCTTTTGCGGACTTTATGCTTGGTGTTGGTTCTGGTGTTGGTTCAGGTTCTGGTGTTGGTTCCGGCTCGGGTTCAGGTTCTGGTGTTGGTTCAGGTTCTGGTGTTGGTTCTGGCTCTGGTGTTGGTTCTGGCTCTGGTTCTGGTGTTGGTTCAGGTTCTGGTGTTGGTTCCGGCTCGGGTTCAGGTTCTGGTGTTGGTTCTGGCTCTGGTGTTGGTTCTGGCTCTGGTTCTGGTGTTGGTTCTGGCTCTGGTGTTGGTTCTGGCTCTGGTTCTGGTGTTGGTTCAGGTTCTGGTGTTGGTTCAAGTGTTGGTTCAGCGGGCGCATCTACAGATTCCTGTACAGTTACCACTCCTGCCATCCAAGGGTGAACTATACAGAAATAGTCATATCTGCCAGGATTATCAAATGCAAATCCAAATACATCACCTGGCAGAACAAGATCGCTATCAAACTCACCTGTCACACCAGACTCTAGACCTCCGGCAGTAACTGTATGCGCTGCAGTATCGTCATTTGTCCACATTATGACATCTCCCGTACCAACCACTATACTATACGGGGAATAGCACGAGTCAGTCTCATCGCACCCAGGAACTGCAGTCCCAGATGGAATCACTATCTCGTGGATTATCGGCTCTGAAAATACAGGTAGAGGCTCTGGTACAAGCCCAGGCTTTGAATACAGATCTGCAACAGGTACGGGGGCAAATGGCGCACCGGGGCACTCGCCAGTGTGATCCAAATCAGTCCCGGCATTATTCATCTTGCACAGATTCGAATAAGTCACCCCGTCAAGGCCGCACACCGGATCATACTCTTCAGTACATGATGTCACCCTATCATCAAAGAGTCCGGACGGTGGCTCATCAGGCGAAAACCCAATTAGTATAATGGATACGGCCGCTAGCACGCCCACTGCAGCAATCACACCATGAGAAAACTCCATCTCATCCACCCGTTAGTTTTGCAAATTTTTCATTCTTGCCAAGTTTTTCCATAAATTCAATGTTGGATAGTGCCACAATGGCAGACTCTACCACTGGTGTATCGGGATCATCAAGAGCCTGTACAAGCGTGGCGCGCGCATCCTGAGAGCCAATCACTCCTAGTGCAATGGCTGCTTCATGTCTCACAAACATGCTTGAATCATGTATGGTGGCATCCTGCAATGGCGCCACACAGCTCAAATAACACATCTGTCCTAGCGAGAATGCAGCCTCGTGCCTGACTAGCTCGTTTGCATCGTCTTTGAGCACCTTTGCAATGTGGGATACCTTGTCTTTTCCCCCAAAGTCCACAAGGATGCACGTTGCCCTAGTACGTACCACATAGTCAGGATGATTCAAAAGTGACACGAAATAGTCTGCATCCTGTGCCTCGTATTTTGCCTCCATCTCTGCAAAGAGTGCCAGTCTGTCCTCAGTTACTGCCTGCAATTTATCTTTGTGCGCCCTGCGTCCTATATTAACCGTATGTGGGGACACCGAGGGCAAGGAAATCAGACGGCACCGGATACAAATCCGGTCGAAACAAAATCATTACCCATCCACGCAGAAAAGTCATGGCAGGAAAAAAACGATCAGTTTCAAAACAGACGCTGGCAAAAGCCGGACAACTACATGTAGGAATAGACTTGCACAAAAAGTTCCTCCAGGTGGCCGTGATGAATCAGAACGGAACCATATTGTTTGAGGACAGGGTTGATAACGACTGGGATGTGATCAAGAAGTTTTTTGCAAGGTTTCCCCAGAATTCTAGATAGGTGGTGGAATCGTCGTCAGTATGGTACGGACTGTATCGCTACATGACAGACAAGCTCGGCATGGACGTCACGGTGTCAAACCCGTTTGTCAACAAGGTGATTGCCTCATCTAGAAGACAAGGTTGATGCCAGAGTACTTGCAGACTTGGACAGAGGAGGATACATCTCTGAATGTTATGTGCCTACTTGAATAATACCCGTAGCTATCTATTTAATGGAAAAAATTCCAAAGACTAGAGATGAGTGCAATAATAGGCCAAAAGGCGCCAAACCTACAAATCTCTGAATGGGCGCAAGGGGCGCCTACCAACTTTGATCAGGAAAAAGACCACATCATACTAGTTGATGTATTCCAGGTGAACTGTCCGGGATGCTTTATGAATGCCATCCCAGAGGCAATAGAGATTTACAAAAAATACAGCAGCGACGGGGTGCGTGTACTGGGAATGGCCACAGCGTTTGAGGATTTTGATAAAAACACGCTAGATAATCTAAAAATGCTACTAAACACAGGCGAGGTGATAGGCGATACAAAGGCTGCCCTCTCACAGTACGGTAAAATTAAAGACGGCAAATTATCATATAAAATTCCATTTCCCATAGCAATGGATAATCTAGTAAAGACTGCAGGGGATGCAAGTTATGAGGATATGGTGAGGTTTATCCGCCCACAGGTGCCTGATTTTGACTCGCAGCCCCAAGAGCGTAAAGCAGAGATAATTCAAAGAGTGAGGGACTATATGAAGGCAAAGCAGTACTCTGCAGAGACGTTTGAAAAGTTTGGCCTGCGTGGCACGCCATCTACCATACTAGTTGATAGAAAGGGAGTACTCCGGGATGTATCTTTTGGTGCAGGAAATACTGAATCCATGATAAAAAAACTCATCAGCGAAGGATAAACAACACTAGGGATAATGTCACCACTAGTGCAAACCCGCCAATCAGGGCTACTTTTTGGCCATCCATATTTTGAGCACTATAACTAGTACAATTATAATTATAACTATAACCACAACTATAATTCCCAGAATCCACGTATTATCTATAGGTATTTCAGATACACTCACAATGGATGCAGAGCCAAATATCTCTAGTCTATTCTCTCCAATCCCCTCAAAGTCAAGTGTGAGAAATGATATCAAATCATTAGAGTGCACCTTTGCATCTAGTATATCACCGTTGAGGTATAGTGTCAGATTGCCTCCAAGCAACTCTATTGGCAGGACTATCTCGCCGATATTATTCTCAAGTGAGCTATCCACCAATATTAATAATCTCTTTTTATCCCCGTCAAACTCGTGGCCTGTTACATCAAAGTTTCCCACTATTCTCACCTCAAAGGGATGGCCGCCTGCATCAATGGATAGTGTATTTACCAGTCCCGTCCTGTCAGAAAGTGGTGCAGCAGATGCGGGAAGAAACATTAACAATAACAGTACTAGTAACAGCTTCAACTATACAGTGTGAGATACTCGCTTGTTTAACTCTTTGTCCCCGGATATGCGCGGGTGCTGCGGGTCTGCTAGTATCACCTCGAACCAATAGTGCTTGCCGTCTTTGTATATGAAGTAAGATCCCAGTAGTGCCATGTTTGGATGCCTCTCTAGCACCCTTCTTTCTGCCACAGTCTTCATGTTGTCATCTGCCTTTATCCTAGTTACACCAAGATGTTTTGGCCTGCGTCCGCCTCTGGGCCTCTGCTTTCTCATGCCGCCTGTTCCCACGCGCATCCTCACCACTGTAATTCCCTGCTTTGCCTTGTAGCCAAGCCGTCTGGCTCGCTGCAGCCTGCTGGGTTTCTCAATGCGGACAATGGCTTCCTGCTTGCGCCACGTTACAATGCGTTCGCGCAACTCTGGCGCGTTTTGCCTCCAGAGCCTTATCCATGTGCGATCCTGATAACTGGGCATATCAAAAAGTGTCAAAACCCCCCTTAATAACCATAAGTCAGGGGATGGTGTTACGGGTATGAACACTGGAACTATAGACACGACATCTTTGCACCAGAGTCAAGATGAATATTTAGCTCTGCCAGATACAGATTCGCACAGGGAGCAATTAACTGGTCTTTGGAGTATTGGTATTAAGAGGCCTATTTGTCATGTTTTGCAAGTCCAGACAGAAACTAGGGCATTTCACGCATGCAAATAGTCAACTGGGTATGCTTGTAACAAAAAGTCGCCACTCTCAAGAACTTTGCGCACATATGGGATCTCTCCTGGATATTTTTTGCGCACATCATCAATAATGTTTTCAAGCTCTATATCTGATGCCACTATCTTGCCGTCAATAAGGATAATCCACTTGCCTGCATAGCTTGCATCCACATTGCCGTTAAAACGGCGATCCAGAGTCACAGAGTCCATGTTATGTGTATGCATAAATGACTAATAAAGATTCAAACCTTGACAAGAGTGGTCAGAGTCCTCCTAGCACATCAGGCAGCTGATCCATCACGTTTAACCCACTCTTGCGCCAAACTCTGCTGCGCGTAGCAACTAACATTGTAGAATCGCCTCTGATGCATATCCATGTGTATTCCTGCCTGCTTATGATCCTAAATGGCATCTCGTCTGTCAGGATGTGTTTTGCTTGATGTTTTTGCTGCGATCTTGTTGCAAGTTTTTTCGAGTTGTTTCCCAATACAGTAATGATGTTTTGTATGGCGCTCTGAGTAATGTCTGTCAAATATGACAAATGAATCCAGCATGGAGTACAGGTTGTACTTTTTTTTCGTACATGAATTCTACAAATCCCAGTAGATGTGATTCAAACGATGCCCCCTTCCCTGTTTCTGAGGGTAGGTTTACATGAAAACCGCAGACATGATCCCTGGATCACACCAGAGCAGGAATACAAAGAACTATGGCCTGGACGGTACAATTCACAACTGTGCCTGCACAAGATCATCGATAGAGTCCAAACAATGCAAAAAATACTCCAATTACCACAGAAGATACAATTCCAAGCCACCAGCCGTTTTTTTCATGAAACAGGCGTTCAGAATGGGATATGTGATAAACTACAAATGACTGAAATTCTGATGATATCTGTCGTATTATAGAATCCATATCATATCCGGCGCTAAATTTGAGATCAGGCAAATACAAAACTTTTTGCAAGTTCTTTAGCGTGTGGTAGGCACGTGGATCCTCCAGTGTCAGGTTCAGCAAAGTTCCTATTTTTTCTTTCAAAGGACTGGGAGAAACATCCACGGGGCAAACAACAAAAATAGTAACTAGCTGCACAATGGTATGACGGTAACGCTTCTTATATAGTTTGAATAAATTTTTAACATCTTTCTTGCAGTTAGATCGGCAACATCTACATCGGCGCAGTCTAGATTTACATAATGATCCCCTACTTCAACGCGCCTCTCTTTTTTAGAGGTTTTTCTGACATCTGCACCATAGTCATTTTCCATGCGGGTCATGACCGTGTCGCATGCATTATCATCCACGCACGAAACATTAAATCGGTATTCAGGCATGATGTACATCTCATCAAGGGATCTTATTACTGTTGTGGCATTCCGTATGTAAGGGATCAGGCACGAGTCATGATTTGGCGATCAGTCCTATAAAGACAAACCACGTCTCAAGCATAAACTGCAAGGTATGATTTCAGATCCCGGGATCACACCTATTTTACAAAGGCATCTGCAAATTCTGCATGTATGAATTTGAGTCCGGCAGTATCTGATTTTTATAAAGCCGCCAATCCCGGGGTAACATGAAGGTGTATGGACTAATGGTACTAGTACTATTCATGCCAATAGCATACGGTGAGATACACGTTAC
>RHFD01000078.1 GCA_003724325.1 Nitrosopumilus sp. D6
CGCGCAACTCTATTAGCAGTGGAACTTATGAGACAGATTATAATTTAGAGAACTCTGGTAAAAGTCTGGCAGGAATCATACGTAATGATTCGCGCCACACCATACTAGCAGAGATAAAGTTTGCATCACCGTCACTTGGGCAGATTTGTAATAGTATGGATCCGGCGCGCATTGCAAAACAGATGGTTTTAGGAGGGGCAGGTGCACTCTCTGTACTAACACAGCCGCACCTCTTTAATGGCTCTCCGGAATACCTTGCAGTAGTCAGAAAGACAGTAAATGTACCAATACTCATGAAGGATATTATAGTAGATAATATTCAAATTGATGCCGCAAGAAAACTAGGCGCAGACTATATCCTGCTCATCCAGTCACTCTTTGATTGCAAACTACTAGGGGATATAGACGGGTTTGTCAGATATGCACATAAAAACGGCCTCGGCGTACTAGTAGAGGCCCACACACTCCAAGAGTTTGAAAGTGCACACAATACAGATGCAGACATTATAGGAATAAACAATAGAAACCTCGATACACTAGAGATAGACCTAGACACTACAAAAAAAATACTAGATGGGTATCAAAAAGACAGGCCAGTAATCTCTGAGAGTGGAATTGCAGAGCCTCGCGACATTGCACACCTCAGGGAGTGTGGAGCAGATGCGTTTCTAGTCGGCTCTAACATTATGAAGAGTAATGATATAGAGGCGCAGACCAGGAGGCTCGCAGAGGCATGAATGGCAAGTTTGGTGAGTTTGGAGGCAGGTACATACCAGAGACGCTAGTACCTGCAGTAGAAGAGCTCGAGGCGAGCTATCAAAAGTACAAAAACGACAAAAAGTTCAAAGACGAATTAAACTACTATCTAAGAGTATACGCGGGAAGGCCCACCCCCATATACTATGCAAAAAACCTCACAGAGAAGATTGGCGGCGCCCGGATATACCTAAAGCGCGAGGATTTGCTGCATGGTGGGGCGCACAAGATCAACAACACCCTAGGCCAGGCACTACTTGCAAAGAGGATGAAGAAGAAAAGAGTAATTGCAGAGACAGGTGCAGGGCAGCACGGGGTGGCCACTGCCATGGCATGCGCCGCCCTTGGCATCAAGACCGAAGTCTACATGGGGTACAAGGATACAAAACGGCAGAGCCTCAACGTGTTTAGGATGAAGATGCTCGGATCAAAGGTGCATCCTGTAATGTCCGGCTCTAAAACCCTAAAAGATGCGATAAACGAGGCAATACGCGACTGGATTACAAATGTAAACACTACATACTATCTGCTGGGATCCGCAGTGGGACCGCATCCATATCCGGTAATGGTAAGAGACTTTCAAAGTGTGATAGGAAGAGAGATAAAATCACAGATGAAAAAGATAAACAAGACCATTGATGTGGCAGTGGCCTGTGTAGGGGGAGGCTCTAATGCCATTGGGACTTTTTATCCGCTAGTAGGCACGGATTCAGAGATGATCGGAGTAGAGGCAGCAGGGCTTGGGCTGAAAACAAGAATGCACTCTGCCACACTATCTGCAGGAAGCAGGGGGATACTGCACGGCATGATGACGTATCTATTACAAGATGACGAGGGCCAGATTGCGCCGACACACAGCATCTCTGCAGGACTTGACTATCCCGGGGTTGGTCCAGAGCACGCATACTATAAGGAGACTGGGCGCATAAAGTATCACTCTGCCACAGACGCAGAAGTGATAGATGCATTTTTACTATTAACGAGAACCGAGGGAATAATACCTGCGCTCGAGTCGGCGCACGCAGTAGCAGAGGCTACAAAGGTCGCAAAAGAGCTAAAAAAATCAGAAAATGTTATAGTCACGCTATCAGGAAGAGGGGACAAGGACGTAGAGCAAATGCGGAGGCATCTTGTCAAGGATTAGCGATAAATTTGTCGAGCTCGGAAAAAAGCGCCAGAGCGCACTTGTGGCATATGTAATGGCAGGATTTCCAAGTGATAAAGCTACAAGGGCCGCGGTCTCTGGTTTGATCCGTGGCGGGGCAGACATTATAGAATTGGGATTTCCGTTTTCAGACCCGCTTGCAGACGGGCCTGTAATCCAGAATGCAAGTAATATAGCTCTTCAAAAGGGTGCAAGTATAGAGCGCTTTTTTGAAATGGTGCGCAAGATACGAAAAAATACAGACATTCCACTAGTACTCATGACATACTCTAATATCTTGTACCATATGGGCTATTTGGAATTTATCTCCAAGGCAGTGGATGCCGGAATTGACGGGTTTATTCTGCCAGACATGCCAGTAGAAGAGGCAGCAGAGTACAAGAGGGCCGCGCGCGGCAAAGCAGAGACGATATTTCTCACATCCCCAAATACCAGCAAGGCAAGAATCAAAGATATTGCAGGGGCATCTGGCGGATTTTTATATCTGGTTGCAGTGTATGGCACCACTGGAACCACTACAGGCATTAAAGAGTATACCATTCAGGCAATAAAGGATGCAAAAAAGCAGACACGTCTCCCGGTGGGAGTCGGGTTTGGAGTGTCTACACCGGCAGATGTACGCAGGTATGTGCGTGCCGGTGCAGACGCGGTAATAGTGGGTAGTGCCTTTATGAGAATAATTGAAAAGACCCCACATGAGAGTATAGAGTCACATATTGCGTCATTTACCAAGAGCCTCAAAAAAGAGACGCTGCCGGATCGTCGTAGATAGGCGGCCAGAGTCACAGGGTAGAAACTCAAGCCGCGTGTGACCGCCTGTCTCGAAGTCCTCAGTAGGTATTTGCGTGCAAGCATAAAAAGGCATCAGTCTGCTTGTGTGCAATCTGGTTGAAAAAACCGGGATATCTGTACAAACGTACAGATCGCAGAATTCAGGCAAAACATACAAAAGACAGCCACCTATTACATTAATGTGCAGACGAAGTTTATTTTTGTCACAGGCGGGGTAATGTCTGGCCTTGGAAAAGGCGTGACTACGTCATCTATTGCAAAGCTCCTCCAGCTTGCAGATCAAAAGATCTCGTGTGTAAAGATAGACCCATACCTCAACTATGATGCTGGAACCATGAACCCCGTGGCACATGGAGAGGTCTTTGTGACAGAGGACGGGGGAGAGTGCGACATGGATATTGGAAACTATGAGAGGTTTCTAAACCAAAACATTCCAAAGAGTCACAACATTACCACTGCACAGGTGTACTCGTCAGTAATAGAGGCAGAAAGAAAGGGCAAATATCTGGGGGCATGCGTGCAGATAATCCCTCATGTGACTGATGAGATCAAAAACAGGATATATCAGATAGCAAAAGACGAGGATTTGGACTTTTTAATTGTAGAGTGCGGCGGGACAGTAGGTGATATTGAATCGCTGCCGTTTTTAGAGGCCCTCAGGCAGATGCGTGCCAAGGAGGGTCCGCATGGTGTGATATTTGTGCACGTGACGCTTGCCCCGTCCCTTGATGTGGTGGGAGAACAAAAGACAAAGCCGACACAGCACAGCGTGCAAGAGCTGCGGAGGATTGGGATTCAGCCGGACTTTTTGGCAGTCAGGTGTACCAACAAACTCTATGAAAAGACAAGAGAGAAGATTGGCATGTTTACAAACGTGGCAGCAGCAGATGTATTTTCCTGCCATGATGCAGAGTCAATATTTGAGGTTCCGCAGATGCTATATGACCAGGGGATAATGGATGCAATGTTTACAAAGTTTAACAAGGTGGGAATGGTCAATGCATCTGCCAACTGGGACAGGTGGAATCAGATTACTAGAGAGATATCAAGTGACTGGAAAAAGACAAAAATCGCAATGGTTGGCAAGTATGTCACGCTTGCAGACAGCTATGTGAGTGTGAATCAGGCTCTAAGACATGCTGGGGCGCACGCAAAAAAGACAGTAGAGATTGACTGGATTGATTCAGAATCCATGGCAGACTGTACCATTCTCTCAAAGTA
>RHFD01000043.1 GCA_003724325.1 Nitrosopumilus sp. D6
GAATACGGCAAGCACACACGCGCTGCGCTGCTCGGGCTGATGCTAAATGAAAGCTGGGGATGAGTCAAAGATTTTTTTTACTGGAAAATCTAGTACCACAGAATCATCGATCTTGTTGGCGTTGCACAAAATGCAACACCTAATATCTAATTTTTGTCGTACTTGCAACAAAATATAAACAATTCACTGTCGTGTATAGAAGATGGCTTACAAACAGGCTGGTTTTGTTTTAAAAGAATAAATACTTGAATTACTTAACAGTAACTGGGTAAAGGAGAGCCTGGCAGTGATCTGCGTAAATGGTCTCGCTGGAACGACCATCGGTCGTTCCACCTTTCCTGCAATGTCTGATTATTTGGGAAACACTGTGTCTTTATTAGCTGCATATTCATCACAAATCCACAGTGGTTCGATCTGGTCGTAACGGTTACTCTTATTTTTCTCTCTGTGATTCCAGATTGAGTGAACAATAAAATCAACACATTGTATTCCAGGACTCACATCAGACGGACAGAAAAGGATTGTGTTTAATATGTTCTCCAACTTGCTGTTTCGAGTAGGTTGATAGTAGTATCCTGTGATCTTTACTCCAGATTGCCTAATCTTCTTGAAATCTTCTCTTAATTTTATGTCATTTTTGTGTGCTTCTTCATCCCATACTGCCATACCAATCATATTATGTTCCTCCATATACATGGAAAATTTATCAAGAAGAGAACGAATTGCCAAAGATTTGATATCCAATGCATCATCACCATATTTTTCTTTAAATTTTAGTTTATTTATGGATATGGCAACTATTACAGGTTTTAATTCTAACAAATAATCGAATAGTTCATCTGCCATTTTTTTCTTTTCACACGATTCTAATTTTTCATATATGTTGTTTCCATGTAAAAGATCTACATAATGCAGCTCATATTTACTGGGATATTCTAATTTCATTTCATTAGAAATGTATTTCTTTAGAATTCGAACTGTGAAATCTTTTGCTTTTGAATCTTGTTCTGGTGTCATAATCATTCCCGCTATGGAATACCATGCGGTTCTACTTTTACCATATGGTGGCGGCAACCCATGATCTCCGGAGGCATCAAGGTACATTGTACAATAATCCACAAAAGTTGATAATTTAGGAAATATAAAAGAATTCTCTATTTGCATGGAACAATACATGCGCGACTGCAATAACCTATTTTATCCCGTGATCAGACTGGCGCCAAAATTTACATCAATGGATCTGGTTGAATGGTTGGACAAAATCCATGAAACCGTGTCGATCATACCGCGCAGAGCTTATAATAAAACTACGCGGGTGTTGATGGCGCCACCGATCCGAATTCCATATATCTAGCATCCATGTTAGACTTAATATTGCAGAAAAAAACGCTCCCCATATTTCCCCTTGATCTGGTGCTGTTTCCGAGGCAGGAACTGCCCCTGCGGATATTTGAGCCGCGCTACAAGCAGCTCGTAGATGACTGTATGCTTGGAGACGGCCAGTTTGGTGTATGCCTGATAAACAGCAACAGCATGGTGGCAGGCTGGGAGGCGCCACATATGGTGGGGACTGTTGTAAAGATTACAAAGTGTGCCGATGCAACCCCTGATGGAATGCAGCTACAGCTAGAAACAATAGGAAGAAACCCGTTCCGCATAACAGAGATGATCCCGCCCTCTGTTGCACGCCCTATTACCTATGACCCGCATTCAATCGAGGGACACCATGCTATATCCAAAATCAACGAAGAGTCCGGCTCTGGCAGGATGTACCTGCAGGCGCAAGTAGAAATGCTGCCAGAAATCGACGGGAATGTATCCATACTCCAGTGGGAGAATTTGGTAAAACTCTGGAAGAAAAAGATAATCGCGGGAGCGCCGCAGCCAATAGAGCCGCACGCGCTAGACCACGTGCTAGAACAGTACTATCTACTAACAGAGACTCCCACTACTGACTATGTCTACTCGCTTGCTGCGCTCGGGGCCACAACACCGCAGGACCTGCAGCCGATACTAGAGTCTGACACCCTTGAAGAACTGGTTCAAAACGTGGGGAATCTACTTGGATAAGATTGCGCTGCTTGCACTGGTACTATTACTTCCACTCTCTAGTGCATACGGGCACGGTCAGGGCCTTGACACCATATCTGATATTAGAGTTGACGGAAAAAAACTCACAGTTACAGTAGAGATGCCGCTCTCATTTGAGGGAGGAACAGAGCAGATAACCATAACTGCTACAGAGGATGCAACAAAAGAGAATGCGCAAAACGTGACGTTTCTAATAGGACTGTTCCATGATGAAAAGATGATATTTAGAAACTATTTCTTTGCGCAAGACGGCTCACTAGAGCTTGAAGTAACACCTACCACTAATGATGTAATAGCAATACATGGAGTCCAGGACGAGCTTCTTGGCGCATGGAGCGGCAACCCGATAAAGATAACAGGCCCGCTGCTTGACTCTGGGGGCCTGTACACCTTTGAGATAGAGATACGCACAGTAGATGATCCGACAAACATTATCGAGGATTCAGGCGTGTACCAGGCAGATGTGAGCGTGGCAGACACGTATGCCTTTGCCGGATATGAGGAATTTACATTAAAATCATACTTTGAAAAGATTGATTCTTTTGAGCATGCTGCAGGTGTAGTCACATTTGATATGCCCTTTGACTGGAGCGAGAAAAAAATAACACACATCCCGGTAATACACACAGAGGTGCGATTCCCAAAGTCCTCGGAATTTAACACTCCCGGATACGAAGGGTATGTAAACGGAATAAAGCTCTTCAAGGCATCAGTATCTATTGATGACTATACCCGGGAAGGTGAGAGGACGGTGCACTTTGTACTGTTACAGGATCATCTGCGCTCGATAAAAAAACAGATTGCAGATGACGGTCTGCCAGATAGCATGACTTTTGAGCTGCGCACAGGCCAGGTGCTAGAGTTCCCATTATCTGCATTCACAAGGGGCGATGACTTTGAGGTGAATCTCGCGTGGGATCCGCGCGAGATAGAGCCCGGAGTCGAGACTGACTTTATCTTTACAATCAGGGATGGCGCAACAGGCTCCCCCCTGAGAAATTCTGACTATACGTTTGTGATACTCTCAAACGGCCAAGAGATACACCGCGTTTCTGGCACGGCACAGATTGGTGGTGACTTTGAAAGGTATACCTTTGCAGAGGATCAGACAGGACCCATAATTATCCGCTTTGAGAACATTCGCAACACGGGCCTTGAGACAGAGTTTGGCATAGTGGTGGTGCCAGAGTTTGGCGCCATTGCCCTGCTAGTACTCGGAGTATCCCTGCTTGGCGCCACGTATGTGCTGTCTAGAGCGCCACGAGCTTTACCGTATCCATGTTCTTGTTAGTCTGAAAGTTCCCAGTCATCGTGGTTATCTTTTTCGCATCACCATCTATTACAAACAGCTCCATGCACTTTCTTGATTCTATCTTGCTGTGCAGATGCGTAGTTATCAAATCCTCAAAATTGTGCGTAATACCTGACACTACGTGATCAAACTCGTCGCCGTGCACTACAAGCAGTATTGCATGTATGTCCCCTGAGAGGTCTGCCTTTTGTTTTTCTTCAGATACAAACGACCTGATGCCTGCCCTGATCGCCTCTGACCTCCCGGAGAATCCTAGCGTGGACTGGAGATTATCCAATTCTGAGAGGATCTCCTCATTTAGAGAGATTGATACTATGGGCATCAGTCTGTTTCTTATTAATTATGTTATAAGTTTAGCAGCTAATGTTATTAACTTTTTATACCTTTATTAATAATCAGGATGAAATCATACCATGAAGCTTGTGCTAGTTGCAGTTGTTGTGGCAGTGGCGCTAGGGGTGATAGCCGTGGCAGGCAGCTCTGATGTACGGCAAGTACGCAATGATACTGACAGGCCAAACATCATATCCTCTTTTTATCCGCTGCACGAGTTTGTCGGGCGCATTGGCGGCGACAAGGTAGATGCGATACTGCTTGTTCCTGCCGGAGTCGAGCCGCACGACTGGGAACCTACGGTCCGGGAGGTGCAGCAGCTGCAGGCATCAGACATGATAGTGATTAATGGCGCCGGCTTTGAGGCCTGGGTTGATGGCCTGCGTGATGGCAGATACGACGGAGTCATTACAGATACGAGCAAGGGAATACACGTAAGAGGCGAGGGTGCAGGCTCTGATCCGCACATATGGCTCAGCCCCCCCAATGCAATGATCCAGGTGCAAAACATTGCAGACGCGCTCTCGTTACTGGATTCTCCAAACAGAGAATACTATCAGACAAATGCAAAAAAATATGCAGCAGAGCTTGAGGAGCTTGACTTGACGATCCGGGAGGGGTTATCAGAGTGCTCGCGCGACTTTGTATCGTTTCATGACGCGTTTTCATACTTTGCAGACGAGTACAATTTGGTACAGCACTCGATAATACCATCAACTGATCCGCGCATAGAGGCGACTGCAAGGACACTACAAAATGTAATACTGCTTGCACGGGATCTCAAAATAGATGTGGTGTTTAGCGAGGATACGGCAAACTCGAGAACCTCGGAGATAATTGCAGACGAGATAGGTGGTACCGTGATGGTGCTCTCCCCGCTTGAGATCAACACGGGAGAGACATACATTACTGTAATGAATCAAAACTTTGAGAATCTCAGGAAGGCGCTCTGTTGATAGTAGAGATTAGCGGCTTGACTGTCAGGTATCCTGAAATACTTGCGCTCGATAATGTCAGCTTTGAGGTGGGCAAGGGTGACTTTTTGGGGATAATAGGACCAAATGGCGCAGGCAAGTCTACACTCTTTGATGTCATGTTGGGACTCAACACAAAATACGAGGGCACGGTAAAGTTCTTTGGCTCTGAGATTAGAAAATCACGCAAGTATCTTGGGAGGATTGGGTACGTGCCCCAGAACCCCGTCTTTGAGAGGAATTTTCCAGCTACTGTACGCGACGTGGTGCATATGGGCCTAGGCAAGAACTCTGATGCAGGCAGGATTGACGGCATACTGCAGCAGCTGTGGATACACGAGCTTGCAGGCAGGCGGATAGGCGAGCTCTCAGGAGGCCAGCAGCAGCGCGTATTCATTGCAAAGGCGCTAGTACATGATCCAGAGATACTCATACTAGACGAGCCCGTAACAGGAGTAGACAGGCAGAGCACGGATCTGTTCTACAGCATATTACGCGAGCTCAACTTGCAGGGTATAACAATAATATGGTCATCGCACGATCTTGATGCAGTAAATAAACTGGCAAACCATGTCGCCTGTCTGAACAGGACGCTGTTTTTTCACGGCGAGTCAGAGGAGTTCTTCTCTGATGACAAGCTTGTAAAGCAGTATTCAGAGGCCTCGATGCAGGAGCACATGCATCAGCACTAGACATGTCCCTTGAGATATTTAGCTATGGGTTTATGCACAGGGCGTTAATATCTGGCGCCGCAATTGCCGTACTGTGCTCAGTAGTCGGACTGTTTTTGGTGTTGCGGCGCTATTCCTTGTTTGGTGATGCGATAGCGCACTCGTCGTTTGGCGGCATTGCGCTAGGCCTGCTTGCAGGCGTGTATCCGTTGTGGACTGCATATGGAGTCTCTATTGCAAGCGCCCTAGTAATAACAAGGGTAAGAGACAAGTACAACATATCCGGTGATGCGTCAATTGCAATATTACTTTCTTCTGGCATTGCAGCCGGGCTTGTAATAATCGGGCTTTCTGGCGGCTTTACTGTGGATATCTTTAGTTTTTTGTTTGGAAGCATACTGCTTGTGGGAATGGATGATGCAATACTGGTACTTGTAATGGCTGGTATAATACTAATGATAGTGTTATTGTTTTACCGGCAGCTGCTCTATTCAACATTTAGCGAAGAGCAGGCCCAGGTGAGTGGAATCCACGTCCAGAGGATAAACTATCTCATCGTGTTAATTGCGGGAATCACCGTGGTGACTTCAATCCAGCTTGTCGGCGTGCTTTTGATATCGGCGCTCTTTGTGATTCCAAATGTAACTGCGATAATGTACGGGAGGGGATTCTTGCACACTGCCGTAATATCAGTGATACTGTCAGTATCTGCAGTGGTTGCAGGTATATTAATCTCGTATCTGCTTGACATAACTCCTGCCGGGACTATCGTGCTATTATCAATAGGAATGCTCGGGTGTACCATGGGATTAAAGTCTGCAGGCCTGCTCTCTAGGTGAGTATTTGGTCAATTCTACGCCTGTCCCGCACGGCCCTTACAAAAAACAGTGATGACATGACTATGCCTAGCGCCATTAGCGGTGATGCGATCTCGGAGTATCTGAGGGTGGATTCTCCTGCCTGCGCCTCTGCCGTTACGGGCAGCTCTGTTGTTATTATTTTTCCAAGCTTGTTTGTGTTCTGGCCTACAAACCACACGATACCCTTTTCATCAGATGTCATAAACTGGACAAATGACGACTCTGCCTGTATGGGTATCTCTGTCAGGTCGCCGTTGTCTGGATCATACGCGCCTATAGAGTCGACTGTATGCTGGGCAAACCACACGTTGCCGTACCTGTCAAGCGCCATTCCAAAGGGGAGCGCGTCGGGGTTTGGAACTGCAATGCTTGCAAATGTGCCAAAGGTATGGTCATATCTGGTTATTGCAAGCCCCGTGTGCTCTGCAATCCACAAAAAGCCGTCTGCAAAGAGTAAAGCTTCAGGTGACTGGAGATCTGCATCAATTTCTGTGTGCAAAAGCGTTACGGGATCAATGTATCCAATATTGCCTGACCCGCTTGCAGAGTACCAAATGTTACCGTCTGGAGCTATTGCAAGCGCAAAGGGCAGCGAGTTGTGCGCCAGGCGCACCTCTTTGAATTCGCCGGACTCTGGAAGATACTTTATAATTCTGTCCTTGTTTGTAACTGCAACCCAAATGTTTCCATCAAGGTCTGCCTGTATGGATATGGGTATATTTTCAGATATTACAGGGTCCAGCTTTGGTATGGTGTGTGTGGTTATCTGGCCTGCCGCATCCAAAAATCCCAGCTGATTTCCAGGTGTGTCTACAAACCAGATATTCCCAGAGCCGTCTGCAGCCAGAAACGTAGTGGTGATCCCCTCAAACTCATACTGGGAGAACTCGAGTGTATCAGGTGAGAACTGCCAGAGTCGCGGGGCAGACGGATCACTTATCCAGATGGAATCATCGTGGTATATGAGGTGTAGCGGCTTTGCTGCCTCTGGCAGTTCGTACTCTGCTATCTGTACCTGTATGTCTGCAAGTCTGGGCTTTACAAGCAGGTCTAGTATCTTGGACTCGTTTGGGTTTTCAGTCCTGTGCGCCTCGATCTCTACTTGCCATTTTCCCGAAAATCCAAACGTCAGTCCGCCAGAGAACACTCCCCCGTCGCTACGCTCCATTACAACCTCGATGGGTGCTATGGCCTTTGAGGGGTTTGAGACCTTTACCTTTATCTTTTCAGAATCATATAGCGCCCCTCCCCCGGGATCAGATACTGCTACCTGTATGGTGTTGGCGCCGCTTGCAAACGGGGATATCTCTACATCAAATCTGGCGTTTTGCGTAAACTCTGTTGCCGAGTACCCATAAGAGATGTCTGCATCTGCTCCCTGTAGCTGTCCGGCAGGAATCGTGCCGTTTACAAGCAGGGCGACTATTCCAAGCAGGGTCACTCCGAGTACGGCGTCTGCCCTGAGCGTGCGGCTCAGCGTTTTGTGTATACTGGATCCGGGGTTTTTTTCTGCGTTTTTGGCGCGACGCTGGATTGTAAAGCCGAGGCCCACCATTACTACTGCAAGGGATATCTTTAGCATTATGAGCTGGCCGTACACTGACTCTGTGATTAATCCTATATCTGTCTCTACAAACCACATCAGGGAGGGACCTGTAACTGCTACTGCCCCGAGGGCAATGATGAATATGGCA
The DNA here is from genome assembly GCA_003724325.1 of Nitrosopumilus sp. D6. Lineage (GTDB taxonomy): Archaea > Thermoproteota > Nitrososphaeria > Nitrososphaerales > Nitrosopumilaceae > Nitrosopumilus. Next base: position 7,936 of record RHFD01000043.1, read on the forward strand.
GAGAATCTGGGTATGGATGCAAGACTCATTTTCTCTCTTTTTGGCGCATCAAGGCTTGAAAATGACGGAAGCAGTGCAAATACAAAATAAAATATTCCGCCAATCCAGGCTGCTGCCACCAGATTGTGGATATAGTCTAGTATTAGGGGGATAGTCTGGCCCGTTGCAGCCCCGTGCCCTATCAAACTTGTAGTGGAGATGAGCGCAAGCGCCGCTACAAGCATGGGGATCTGGG
>RHFD01000050.1 GCA_003724325.1 Nitrosopumilus sp. D6
TGGCAGTCTTTCTTCTTGCGCCTGAAGCTCTTTTAGCTTTTCTTGATGTCTTTTTGGCAGTCTTTCTTCTTGCGCCTGAAGTCCTTTTAGCTTTTCTTGTTCTCACTGCCTTTATGGCAGTCTTTCTTCTTGCGCCTGAAGCTCTTTTAGCTTTTCTTGATGTCTTTTTGGCAGTCTTTCTTCTTGCGCCTGAAGCTCTTTTAGCTTTTCTTGATGTCTTTTTGGCAGTCTTTCTTCTTGCTTTTGATACCTGTTTAGCTTTTCTTTTTCTTGATGTCTTTTTGGCAGTCTTTTTCGCGCCTGTTCTCTTGGCTTTTCTTGATGTTTTAGCAGTCTTTTTGAGAGTCTTGCGTCCTGTCTTTTTTGTCTTGCGACTTGGTCTCTTTTTGCCAGATCTTTTTACCTTTTTTTTGCCTGATACTTTACGAGTCTTGCGTCCTGTCTTTGTGCGCCTCTTGCCTTTGAGCATCTTGCGTGCAGGTCTTGGTTTTCCTGCACGTTTGTGCATTGCAAGCGCCAATATCTCGGCAGTTATCTTTTTAGAGGTCTTTTGCCTGTTCTTTATCTCTGATACAAGCTCTTCAATGCGCTCATTTAGCGAACGCAGCCTTGACTCGGCTGTCCGTTTCTCTCCCGGGGTGTCAGAAAATTCCACATCTTGCTCTGCCTGCTCTGCCTCTTCTTTCTCCCTAGACAGGCGCTCCTGAGCCGCATTGATGAGTCTCCCAATGCTGTCTAGCTGGGAGTTCTTTTGATTCAGTGATACAGATACATCAGAGTAGCCCTCGTGTCCAAAAGCAGTCCTTGCCAGCAGACGTGTCTTGCCGCGCGCCCTGCGTCGTGTTGCCATCTGAATCAACCAACAGACACGAGTCGGTTAAATGATACGCATGACTATGATTTGACTTTACAGTTAAGAAAATTGACCAATACTGATCGCAGATTAAATATCAGGCCGTACATTTTATCCACATGGACTTTCATCCCCGGGATCTGCAGGTATCAAAGATTTATGATGTAAAAGACGATAGAGACGCCCAGGCAGCCATTGACGAGATGGTATGCTCTGGATTTGAAAAGAGCGGATACCGCGTCCTGATGCCAAAGGAGGAAAGTACTGCAAAGAGAATAGGGTACATGATCACTACCGGCATCACCCACGGACTGCGGCAAAAAGGAGCGGATAGAAACATTAGATACTGGACGTACCATCACGACGAGGATCACTACGGGATAGTGCTGATAGGCGCCGCGGCCCTCTCCAAGCTAGGATTTTGACTCGAATATGTGGTAGAGCCGTGTCTTTTTTGCCATAACTCCTGCAAGCATCAGGCCTATTACAGTCCCACCTATCACATCCATGGGATAGTGTTGTAATACGTAGACTCTACTAAGTGATATCAGGGCAGGATACAGCAGTAAAAGGTACGCCCCGCGCGGAAAGCGCTCAGAGAGTGCATACCCCAGTATTACGCCAAATATCATTGCCCGCGCGGCGTGACCTGACGGATACGAGGCATCACGGCTGCCCTCGCAGAACAGGGAATACGTGTCGCGGCTCATCGAGACGGGAAAGTCCACATCCTCGTACTCGAATTCCGGCCTGTCCCTGTCCACGCCGCACTTTATGTAGCCTGTAAGCAGGGTGGAAAAGACGATGAGTATCATTAGGGTGATTCCAATTCTGCGAGTCCTAGGTATTACGAGTATTATGATTCCAAACACCATCATGTTAAAGACATCCCCGCTTTCTGTAATGTACCGCATTATGACGTCTAGCTCGCCGCCATCCATCTGATCAAAGTACAATGCCACGCCCTGATCAAATGACTCTGTAATCTGTGAGGATACCAGGCCGGTGAGCGCCAAAAACAGGACTACTAGCAGCACAAAGGGGCGCGATCTGATATCAAAGATCCAGTTTTTCAACTGACCTGACCGGCTATGACGGCTCTATTAATTTTTGTCAGTCCCTAGTAATCCCTAGGCTCAAAGAATTTAACCGAGTGATTGGTAGGAGGCATATTGAGGGTGCTCACGCTAGATGATTTTGATCTCAGGGGCAAGACTGTCTTTTTGCGGGTGGATATGAACTGTCCCATAGATCCCGACACCATGGAGATAATGGGCACAAGAAGAATTGAAGAGGTAGTAGAGACCCTAAAGGCCCTCCCCGAATCCAAGGTGGTGGTGGCATCCCATCAGGGCAGGGTGGGCAACAAGGACTATACCGGGATGGACAAGCACGCAGAGGTGCTCCAAAAGATGATGAACCAAGAGATAAAATATGTAGAAGACGTCATTGGCAAGTCGGCGCAAGATGCCATAAGGGGTCTTGGTGACGGCGAGATACTATTACTTGATAACTTGCGCCTTTGCGCAGAGGAGAATTACGAGTTTACACCCGAGAATGCTGCAGATACGATAATGGTAAAGCGCCTCTACAAGCTCTTTGATCTGTGCGTATTGGATTCATTTCCTAGCGCGCACAGGTCGCACCCGTCGATAATCGGTTTTCCACAAATGCTGCCTGCATGCGCCGGCAGGGTTGCCGAGCGCGAGGTCAGAAACCTTGATGAGATAATGACTGTCGCAAAGGCGCCCCACGTAATAGTACTTGGCGGCTCAAAGATACCTGACCGCATAGAGGCCATAAAGATGCTGATTCAAAACAAGAGGGCAGACCACATACTGCTGACCGGGCTGATAGGCAATGTGTTTATGCGCGCCCAGGCCCGGATAAAGTCGCCGCTTGGCATAAAGCGCGAAGACGAGGTGGTGGCAAAGGCGCACGCCCTGATAGGCGAATATCCAGACATCTTTGCAACTCCAGTCGATGTGGCAATAGACAAGGACGGTGAGAGAGTAGAGATGGATGTAAGGGAGATGGGCAAGGGTGACTGCATACTTGATCTTGGTCCAAAGACTATCGAGTACTATTCCAAGCTCATCTCGGGCGCCGGGACAGTCTTTATCAGCGGGCCTGCCGGAAAGTTTGAGAGTAAGAATTTCGAGTACGGGACGCGCGAGCTGCTAAAGGCAGTCGCAAACTCGATGGCAACTACAATAGTGAGTGGAGGCCATCTTACCACCGCGCTAAAGCAAGAAGGGCTTGCAGGCAGGATAAACCACGTCAGTACCGCAGGCGGAGCACTCGTGCTATACCTTACAGGCAAAAAGCTGCCAATGATTAGCGCCCTAGAAGAGGCGGCAAGACGCATCTAAAGTACTGCAAGGCAGTCAGGATTGGGACATTTCTGCTCTTCGGACTCGCCAAGATGCACATCCAAATTGCACGAACTGCAGTGAATCTCTCTTACCGGGGAGAACAGCTTTAGCCAGATGGTGGTAAAATTCTGCGCAATGTTTCTTGCCATGCCAGAGCGGCATATCTCCTCAAAAAACGGTTCTGCATCATCTATCTTCCAGGCGGGATCGATTTTGCCGGACTCTTGCATCATCTGGAATATCTCGTCGTTTGTAAACTTGGCATCAACGTCGTTGAATTTCTCAAAGATTATCCTTCGTATCTGGATGGGTATGGGCTCTGCATTCAGTACAGATTCGCCGCCTCTTCTTTGAGGTCGTCTGCATCTGTGCGGCCTGCAAGGTACGTGTATAGCGCCGATTTTAGCACCTTTAGTGAGAGCAGGGCGCACTTTATGCGGACTGCCTGGAGGTGCTCTAGGCCAAGCTCGCCTAGTACGTCATCCTTGCCGAGTTTTCTCACATCATCCAGACTCTTGCCTTTTGCCATCTCTGTGAGCACAGAAGAGCATGCCATGCAGATTGCGCATCCCTTGCCGTGGAATTTGATATCAGAGACCTTGCTGTCTTTGATCTTCATGTCAATGTCAATGCTATCACCGCACAGCGGGTTGGAGTCATGAAATGTAACATCGTGGTCTTCTATCTTGCCAAAGTTTAGCGGGTTGCGCGAATAGTCAATTATCATTTCGTGGTAAATATCTGCGCTCATAGCTTGAACACCTTTGAGACCTTTTCTAGCGAGGTTATCAGGGCATCAATATCTTTGGTAGTGTTGTATATGTAAAAGCTGGCGCGCGAAGTCGCTGCCACATCCAGACGCTCCATTAGTACCTGGGCGCAGTGGTGGCCAGAGCGCACTGCTATTCCGTCCCCGTCTACTATTTGCGCCACGTCATGCGGGTGCACGTCTGCAAAGTTAAATGATATCACGGCCCCGCGCCTGGAGAGATTTCTAGTGCCGTATATCTTTAGACCATTTACTGCAGAGAGGCGCTCGAGTGCATACCGTGTGAGATCCATCTCGTGCTTGTAGATGCGGTCCATACCAATCCCCTCAAGATAGTCAATTGCCGCCCCGAATCCAATGACGTCTGCAATATTTGGCGTGCCTGCCTCAAACTTGTAGGGCAGGTCATTCCACGTAGTCTCCTGCTTGTGTACCTCGCGGATCATATCACCGCCCCCGTGAAACGGGCTCATCGTCTCTAGCACCTTTTTGCGGACCCACAAAACGCCAATCCCGGTAGGTCCGAGCATCTTGTGTGCAGAGAATGCAAAAAAGTCGCATCCAAGTTCTGCCATGTCCACCTTTAGGTGCGGCGCCGCCTGGGCGCCATCAACTAGTGTCAGGGCACCGGCCTTTTTGCACATTGAGATTATCTTTGGCGCATCAGAGATGGTTCCAAGCACGTTTGACATTAGGCTAAATGCCACTAGTCTGACGTTTCCCGTACCAAGGTGCTCCTCTAAATCTTCTAGGTTTAGCTCGCCGTCATCATTAATGGTAATGTATCTGAGCTCTGCGCCCTTTTCTTTTGCGAGAATCTGCCACGGCACTATATTGCTGTGGTGCTCGTACTCTGTAGTCACTATAATGTCGCCTTTTTTTATGTGCTGCCTGCCCCATGCATACGAGACCAAGTTTATGGCCTCTGTAGTCCCCCGGACAAATATCACCTCTTGTCTGTCATGTATTCCTGCAAACCTGGCCACCTTGTCGCGCGCCGACTCGTAGGCCTCTGTTGCCTCTTCTGCGAGCGCGTACACTGCCCTGTGCGTGTTGGCGTTGTACCTGCGGTAATAGTCTGCAATTGCGTCAATTACCTGGTTTGGCTTTTGCGTAGTTGATGCGTTATCAAGGTATACAAGTCGCTTGCCGTCGCGAACCTTTCTGTCTAGTATTGGAAAGTCCGCCCGCAGTTCTTCAAATGACAGTGTCTTTTGCATCATATCTCCACGTATATCTGTCCGCCGTCTATTTTAACATTATACACGCACAGCGGCGCCTCTGCAGGCGGGTTTTTTGGCATGCCTGACTCCATGTCAAAGACAGACAGGTGTAGTGGACACCGTACTCCTTCAGAGCTCGTTATCCCGTTTGCAAGATCCGCATCAGCATGCGTGCAGATGCGGTCAGTCGCATGAATCTTGCCCCCAATGTTTGCCACAAGTATCTTTTTTCCAGCACAGTCATGCCCTAGCAGCTGGCCCTCTTTTACATCATCAATGCTGCACACGTTTATCCACTCCATCACATATCACCGGTACTTGTAGTGCTGTTTCATCTCAGAGTCTTCATTGTAGCGCGTCTCTTCTACCTCTACAAACTTTGCAAGCTCTTTGTCAGTGTTTATTGAGAGCTCGCGGTTCTCCCACTTTGACTCTATCAAATATGCAATCCAGGCCCGTACTTGAAATGACATCTTGCGTGAGAGTGGCTCCAAGAACCCCTCGATTATGGTCCTCTCTGCCTCCTCGTGGCTCAGACACCTGCTTTTGAGGTAGAATATCTGCTCCTCGTCTATCTGGGCCACTGATGCAGAATGCGTGGCCTTTACATCATTTGTAAATATCTCCAGTCCCGGGATCGCATCAGACTTTGCTCCCGGATCAAGCAGTATTGAGCGTCCGGACAGAAACGAGTTTGACTTTGTGGCGTTTTCTTTTATGCGGATCATTCCCTTGAAGAGGGACTTTGACTTGTCGCGGAGAATCGACTTTTCGACCACCCTGCCTTCAGTCTCCCTTGCCTCGTGGTTTACGCTTGTATGTATGTCAAAGGACTGCTCGGCGTTTCCAAATACTACTTCAGAGTCGTTGGAGGATGCCCCGACACCGCCAAGGGTATAGTCAATTTTATACCTTGAGAGCATTGAGCCAAACAGACCAGAGTACCAGTTGACGCGCGCATCTTGTGCCAGAGTCGTGCTCCTAGTCGAAAAGTTTACCGCGTTTTGCGCCATCATTTGTAAAGTGGTTATATCAAGCTGGGCGTTTTGTCCCACGTCTACACTGAGCAGCTCGAGGTACGCCTGCTGTGAGGCCGATACAGGCGAGTATATCTCTTGGACTAGGGTTGCCTTGCTTGACTCGTCTGCAAGTATAATGTTGCGCGATATTGCAGACATGCCGTCATCTGCAAGACACGTCAAGAGGTAGACTGGCTTTTCAAGCGTCATATTACGCGGAATATGCACAAAAACGCCAGAGTTAAACGCCGCGTTGTTAAGAGCAGTAAACTTGTCACTGTTAGAATCAGAGGCCTCGAGCGCCCGCCTGACTAGATCCGGATTTTTTTGCACGGCCTCTGAAATAGAAGAGACGACTAGTCCTGCAGACTGGAGGTCAGCAGATATGTTTGTCATGTGGATTTTCGTGCCGATCTGAATTATGCACGTCTCATCTTGCAGCTCGCCGAGCCGCTTTTTTAAAAAACCAGGCGCAGGGCCTGATGCAGACGTGGATAGTGACACCTTTGAGGGGTCCATCCGCTTTGCATCAGTATACTTGCCGTACAACGGGGAGATCTCAAGGGGAAGAGTCTCATAGATTAAAAGTGAGTTTCTTCTATACTCTTTGAGCCATGCAGGCTCGCCGGCAGCAGCAGAGATCTCATCAATGTGACCCTTTTCTAGTTCTGCGAGTGTTTGTTGCGACATGATAAATCAGGGAATCATCCGACTGAATCGTCCATCTCTAGTTTTATGAGGCGGTTGAGCTCTACGGCATACTCCATTGGAAGCTCTTTTGTAAAGGGCTCCATGAACCCGTTTACAATTAATGAAAGCGCCTCTTCTTCTGTGAATCCGCGGCTCATCAGGTAGAATATCTGCTCGTCGCCAATCTTGCCAACTGTGGCCTCGTGTGTAATGGTGGCATCCTCCTGATTTATCTCCATGTAGGGGTACGTGTCAGTCTTTGAGGTGTCATCTAGTAGTAGAGCATCGCAGCGCACAGTAGACTTTACGCCAGTAGCCCCCTTTGCCACACTAAGCAGGCCGCGGTATGTAGAGCGGCCATCAAGCCTGCTTACTGACTTTGATGTTACCTTTGAGGTCGTGTTTGGGGCAAGGTGCACCATCTTTGCACCCGTGTCCTGATGCTGGCCCTTGCCTGCAAATGCAATTGAGAGCGTCTCACCATACGCTCTTTCTCCCATTAGGTATACGCCAGGATACTTCATTGTAATCTTGCTGCCAATATTCCCGTCAATCCACTCTACTGTAGCTCCCTCGTATGCGTATGCGCGCTTTGTAACTAGATTGTACACGTCGTTGCTCCAGTTCTGAATCGTAGTGTATCTCAGCTTTGCGTCCTTGTGAGCTACTAGTTCCACCACTGCAGAGTGGAGCGACTCTGACGAGTATACTGGAGCTGTGCACCCCTCGATATAGTGGACTTCGGCACCCTCGTCTACAATTATCAGGGTCCTCTCAAACTGTCCAATGTTTTCTGCGTTGATTCTAAAGTAGGCCTGAAGAGGCATGTCGATTTTGACGCCGGGAGGCACGTAGATAAAAGAGCCACCGCTCCATACTGCGCTGTTCAGAGCCGCAAACTTGTTGTCCTCTGGCGGGATTATCTTGCCAAAGTATTTTTTGAATATTTCTGGCTGCTCTTTTAGCGCAGAGTCAGTATCTAAAAACAGCACACCCTGCTTTGCTAAATCCTCGCGGAGACTGTGATATACTACTTCTGACTCGTACTGGGCTCCCACTCCTGCAAGGAATTTTTTCTCAGCCTCTGGTATTCCGAGCTTGTCAAATGTTTTTTTAACGTCTGCTGGTACATCATCCCAGCTCTTCTCAGTCTTTTCAGATGCCTTTGCATAATAGTAGATATTTTGAAAATCAATGACACTCAGATCGCCGCCCCATGTGGGCATTGGCTTTTTCATGAATATCTCATACGAGCGGAGCCTAAAGTCAAGCATCCACTGTGGCTCGTCTTTCATCTTGCTGATTCCAATTACAGTCTCTTTTGTGAGACCCTTTTTGCTCAGGTGGACGTACATTTCTGTCGAGTCCTTAAAGTCATACTTTGAGTAATCCATGTCAAAGTTCTCTGTCGCCATGATATCTGCAGTGGGCTTTAATTATAAAAACATGTATAAAAATAGGCAGAGCTAAATAGCTCTAGCTAAGATTCTGTCTTGCAGCCTCAAATGCGCCAGAAATTGTATGCACATCAGCCATCTTGTGCGTAATGCCCCGCCTTTGAAGCTCGGCAGCAGTAAAGGGGCCTATTGAGATTATGAATATGCCTCCGAGTCCTGCAAGGAGCGTGTCTTTTTTGTGATCCCGGGACATTATCTCTAAAAACGCCCGTACAGACGAGGCGCTAGTAAATATGACAGAGTCGATCAGTTTTTGCGAAAAGAGATTTCGGAACTCGTTCCACTCTGTCGTATCTTGGAATGCGCAGACATCATACAGGTGCACCTCTATTACCCCAAGGCCTATCTTTTCTAGCAGCTCCTTGAGAAACGGTGTGGATGCGCCACTGCGTGGAATTATCGCCTTTTTGCCTGCTGCGTGAATCCTGGTAAATACCTCGCCCACACCCACAGACGAGTACGTCTCTGGCTGGTGGTTTGTCCTGATTCCGTGTGACTTTAACATTTGTGTGGTTTTTGGGCCGACAGAGATTACAGTCGTGTTTGCAACTGCCAGACGCAGCTCGTCGTATCTTTTGGCCTGCTTGGCAGTATCAAAGAGGATGCTGACTGCCTTTGAGCTCATAAAGACAGTATAGTCGGGATCGTGCTCTGATATGTCTAGTAGAAATTCATCCACAATTTTCTCACCCCTGCCTACAAGCTTTATTGTGGGAAGCGTGATTGGATGCATGTCATTTGCGCGCGCAAGGGATACAAACTCTGCTGCATCATCGCTGGCGCGGGTAATTGCAATATTTTTTATCGCCATGCCAGCTCGCCAGATAGGGATACGACCCTGCCGATTATAATGTTTGCAGGAGCAGTCATCTTTTGGGATTTGGATTTTTTTGCAATGTCTGATATGGTGCCGGTAATCATCTTTTGCTTTTTGGTGGTGCCGTCGCTAATTACTGCCACCGGCGTGTCTTTTTTCATGCCGCCAGATTCAAGCTGCCTGCAGATAATACCAATGCGAGAAAGGCCCATCATTATTACTATTGTATCAGCAGACCTTGCAAGATTTCTCCACTTTACAGACTCGGATTTTTTGGTGGGATCCTCGTGTCCTGTTACAAACACGACTGAAGAGGAATACCTTCGGTGTGTAAGCGGGATTCCTGCATATGTTGCAGAGCCTATACCTGATGTGATTCCCGGGACAAACTCGTATCTGATGCGGTGACTCTTTAGGAACTCTGCCTCTTCTCCGCCCCTTCCAAATATCATCGGGTCGCCGCCCTTTAGGCGGACTATATTCTTGTGGGTCTTTGAATATTGTAACATTATACTATTAGTAGAGTTTTGGTGCCCGGCATCATCTCCTACTGCGCGCCCCACGTAGACTTTTTTTGCAGACTTTGCAAGTAATAGTATGCTCTTTGAGACGAGCCTGTCATATAATACGACGTCTGCCTTTTTGAGAAGATCTGCTGCGCGTATAGTTATCAGCTTTGCATCCCCGGGACCTGCCCCGACAAGATATACCTTTCCGGTCATCTGTTCCACTCCTCTGTCTTTTTTCTCCAATTTAATGCAAGATCGCCTACCCCGCGCCCGTGCATGTCCTCGCCTGCCCGCCTCCCGATGGAGTTCGGATCTGACTTTTCGCCCGTAATAACTACGCGAAGCGACTCTTTTCCGTCTGCAGAAAACGCATCAGCAGTCAGAGTCATCTGCGAGCCATCACATACGGCGTGCGCTCCTACTGGAAAACGGCACCCGGACTCGACTGACTCGGAGAATGCACGCTCTGCATCTGCCTCTAGGCGCGAGTCGCCGTGCTCTATTTTTTGCAGCACTGGCAGTATGGGCGAGTCTTTTTGGGATACTAGGGCAAGTGCCCCCTGTCCGGGAGAGGGGACAAATGTATCAGTAGATAGTATGGTATATTTTGCATCAATCTCTAGGCGCTCAATTCCGGCTAGTGCAAGTATTATTCCGTCATACTGGTCTTGTGCCTTTGTTATCCTAGTCTCAATGTTACCTCTGACAGGCCTTACCACTATATCCGGACGCTGTCTCTTTATCTGGACTGCGCGGCGAAGCGAGCTGGTACCTACTAGGGCGCCATTTTTTAGTGATTCTAAAGAGGAGCCATTTTGCGATACGAGCACATCGTTTGCCTGGTGGCGCCTAGGTACACATCCAAGTACCAGCCCGTCATCAAGTGTAGAGGGCACATCCTTTAGGCTGTGCACTGCAAAGTCTACCTCGCCTTGTACTACGGCCCTGTCAATCTCTTTTGCAAATATGCCCCTCTGATTCATCTCAAAGAGCGGCCTCGAGTCAGTATCACCCTTTGTGGTAATGGTTTTTATTTCATACTCTGTATCCGGGCTTGATTTTTTCAGCAGTGAAATTACCTGACCTGTCTGCGCCAGGGAGAGCCTGCTGCCGCGCGTGCCCACCACATACTTCATCGTACAGACCCCAGGGCTAAACGGTAGGCATCAAGTGTATGGTTTAGATCATTTTGCGTGTGTGCATCAGAGAGAAATGCCACTTCATACTGTGATGGGGCCACAAAGACTCTATTATTTAATAGGGTTTGGAACATTTTGTGGAATTTTTTTGCATCTGCTTTTTTTGCAGATGTATAGTCAGTTACTGGCGAGTCGGTAAAAAATATCTGAAACATTGATGCCGCAGAGTTTATCTGGTGGGGTATGCGCATCTCTGTTGCGATATCATCGAGCGCAGATACCAGACGCAGACAGTATTTTTCAAGCCTGGGGTACATTTTATTTTTTGATTTTACCATTAGATTTATTGATGCGAGCGCGGCGCTCACAGATACGGGATTTCCTGCAAAGGTGCTTGCCTGGTATACATTACCTCTTGGCGAGAGCATTTCCATTATCTCTGATTTGCCACACACTGCGGCCATGACAAAGCCCCCGCCTAGCGCCTTGCCAAGGGTGGTAAGATCAGGTCTTATTCCAAAGTGGCCTTGCGCCCCTCCGAGCCCTATGCGAAAGCCTGTGACTGTCTCATCAAAGATGAGTGGGATTCCGGCGTCTTTTGTCATCTTTCTGAGTCTGTGCAAAAAGTTTTTCTCTGGAAGTATCAGCCCCATGTTTGCAGGGATTGGCTCGATTATCACACATGCAATCTCGTGTTTTTGTATCAGAGATTCTAGTCCTGCCACATCGTTATACCCTGCTACAAGCGTGTTTTTTGACACCTCTTCAAGGCCTCCTGCAGAGACGGAGATTCCCTGGTGTGCAGAACCAGAGCCTGCGCGCACCAGCACAGAGTCGTGTGCGCCATGATAGCATCCTTCAAACTTTACAATCTTTTTTCTCCCTGTAAATCCGCGCGCAAGCCGGATCGCAGTCATGGTAGCCTCACCGCCCGTGTTTACCAGTCTGACCCTGCCTGAGGGGTACAGCCCCTTTATGGCCTCTGCAAGTGCAGTCTCTGCATCTGTCGGGACGCAGTAAAGTGTCCCCCGGGAGAGCTGCCCAGAGACTGCGCGTATTATCTCTTTTCTGGCATGGCCCAAGAGCAGGGCGCCATACCCGTTACAAAAGTCAGTGTATCTATTACCGTCTGCATCCCAGATGTACTGGCCCCGGGACTTTGTTGCAAAAAACGGGTACGGCAGATAGTATCTCACGGGACTATTAACGCCAGACGGGACTGCCTTTTTGGCGCGCGCGTACAGTTTTTTTGATTTTGACAATAGCTGTGCTGGGGCAGGCTCATTATTAATCGTAGTTTGGCAGGATTCTAGAGTTCCCGGATCAAGGCTTTTATTCTAGAGTAATAGTGTCGATTCATTATACCATGGAAGTACTAGAGCTGATACAGTCAAACCTTTTGACTCCCATAGTGCTGTTTTTTCTGTTTGGGATAATAGCCGCCCGGATAAAGTCAGACCTCAAGATACCAGAGGCAATATCAGAGTTTCTTCCCATATACCTGCTTGCAGCAATTGGGCTGCACGGCGGAGTCGAGATGAGAAATACCGGCTTTGAGAGGATGCTAGTTCCCATGCTAGTAGCCATCGGCTTGTCGCTGCTCTTTACACTAAACCACTACCAGATACTGAGGCGCCTAGGCAAGTTCAACCTGTATGACTCGTACGCCCTAGCATCCACGTACGGTGCGGTGGGCGCAGTGACATTTTCTGTAGGCCTGTCGTTTTTGCGCGACCAGGGAGTCACATCAGAGGGGTATCTTGCCGCCGTGCTTGCCGTACTAGAACCTGTCGCGTTCATACTTGCCATATTCATGACAAACATGGCAGTTGCAAAGCAGCTGCGTACAAAAAGACAGTCCTCTGGCGGGACCGAGTCAGATGTGGGAGTACAAAAGATGCGCCTCGCAGGTGTGCTCCGCGAGTCAGTAACTGGCAAGGCAATAGTGATTTTGCTTGGAAGCATTGTGATAGGGTACGTGATTGGAAGCGAGGGATTTGAGCCGATAAGTATAGTGTTTGAGGAGATGTTTGTTGGCGCCATTGTAATATTTATGATAGAGATGGGGGTAATAGCAGGCCAGAGGCTAGAGGATATAAAAAAAGTCGGCGTGTTTTTGAGCGCGTTTGCAATAGTAATGCCCACCATTAATGGAATGATTGGTGTGCTAGTTGCTACTGCAATGGGGCTAAGTCTTGGCGGCTCTGTAATGTTTGGACTGTTACTTGCAAGCGCCTCGTTTATCGCGGCTCCTGCCGTGCTGAGGCACGCAATACCAGAGGCAAAGCCGAGTCTTTACATCACATCTGCCCTTGGGATAACATTCCCATACAACATTATCGTGCTATTACCTGTAATGTTTGCAGTATCTACCATTACGCACGGGCCAGAGGCGATAGACTTATTCCGACATGTGATGGGGGGATGGACGTGAAGCTCTACAAGGTAAAACTGCTCACAGTAGTATGCGAGATTCTGGCCCAAAAAAACGTACTAGGGATACTAGAGAGACACGATATTAGAGGGTATACTACCTACGAGGTGCACGGTAAAGGGGCACGCGGCATAAGGGGACAGGGGCTTCAGAATGAAAAAAACGCCAAGATCGAGGTGATAGTGCGCGAGGAAAAGCTTTCTGGCGTGATAGAGGAGATATCGCAGACAATGTTTGCCGACTATGCCCTAGTATTGTATGTGAGTGATGTCGGCGTGGTAAGGACTGAAAAGTTTTGAATCACGCGCCACATTATCTAGTGTGAGTTGTAATAGCAGGCATGAATGCTACATGTGTTTAGCTCTTAGATGACACTACGATTAGATCATAAAAGGACGCTTCTAGGGGTCAGGATGCCCATGTCAAATGCAAGGCAATCAGGGAATTTGAGACAGTTTGTATTAATGCAAACTGGGATTTCAAATGCCTGCTAGCGGACTATAACTGTAATCTCTGCAGGCGGCGAGAGTGCCACTAGACTGTCTACTGACTCCCATACAAGGGCAGTCACCGTATACTCTCCAGGTTCTGCAGGAGTCCATGTCGTTGCAGGTTTTAATATCTGGCCCGGGAGAATGCTGCCTGCCAGCCACCCAAGGGATATGACAGAGCCGTTCTTCTCAGTTACATTTACCACATACGCAAAGTCTTGAGTCATTCCCTGATGGTTTGATATCCTGCCTGATATCACCGCCGGCATGCCTGCAATTCCGTCAAAATCTGACACCCTGAGATCTGCAAGAAGAATCCGTGACGGGTCGGCAGGGGCTGCTTTGATGTGTGCAGTCTCTGAGGAGATACCATATGCTATTGTGAAATCTGCGCCTGCGCGCAAGTTGGCGGCTCCAAGTCTGTCCGTGTTTGTAAATGTCCCGGAATTCGGGGCCGTCTCACGTATGGTGACAAGTGATCCGGCAATCGACGGAAGCAGTGTGCTGTCTTGTAAAGAGTTGTCTGTCACATACAGTGCTTCTGGCGGGGATGTCTCTAGCATGCCGCTTTTGCCAAAGCCTGCATCACGCAGAGCATCTCCATAGTGGTATATCAGACCAGGGTCTACTTTTATCACCGTCCCGTTTGTATCTGTGATTTTTCCCGCATCATCAAAGATACAGCTGTACACCTCGCCGCTACCATCCACATCAAAGGTCCACGTATCCTCGTTTGTAGGATCCACATTTAGCAGGCCGTCTTGGATTATCAGCCGCACATCAGAGTTGATTGGATACGACCCGCGGTCAAGCTCCAGTGTTGCAAGGTCTGCCAAGTCTCCATCAAATAGCATGGTCTCCTGAAGGGATCCATATTTCACGTGTATCTCTGCATCGTCTGCAAAGTCAAAGGTCTGGATAAACGGCCAGTGATCCGTATCAAAGGATCCGCCAGATGCAGCCGGCCTCGCCCCGTTTAGCACGTGCAAGAACCCCGGGGATGTCTCAGAGTCGCATGTCTTGCCGGATGTAAACACTATAGTTTCTGGATCAAATGAATAGTTGAGAAATTCCGGGCCGCACTCTATTCCAAAGTCGAGTCCCGTGCCCCCTATTCCAGTAGCGCCATCAATTACCCTCACATTATTGGTATCAGCCACATAGGCATACCAGTGCCCGTCTGTTCCCTGAATCATCCTGAGATTCATTCCATCAAGCGTGACTGTCGGCTCTTGTGCATCTGCCATGCCAAACACGGCAATCTCTACAATCATGGGTCCGCCAAACACCTCGGAGGATACGTACAGCTCGCCGTGAGCCTCTGCTGCCCCCGCCACCAGACACAAAGCCAGTAAAATCAGGACTGTTTTCATGACGCGCCCATAGCATGGCCGTATTTAACTGAATCCGGGCTCATGCCTGGATTACGCAGGCCCCAGATTTGTACTATTTATATGTATTGTTCATTCCACATAGTGAGAACATGATTATGTAATGATAGCATTGTTTAATAACTAGTATTCCCTAACACATACATGGAAAAGACACACCTTGTCATGATGGCCCTAATGCTGGTGCCGCTTGCAACAGTGGGCGCAATGCAAATGGCTACTGCCGACGAGGCTCCGTACTCTGCAGAGAACGCAAGCCATGCCTTTGAGGTCATGGACTTGTTTGCAGTCGTAAATGCCGACTATTACCTGGTAATAGACGAGGCAGGAGCGGCTGGGCATGCAGAGGTCACAGAGCTGGATCTTGCCATCGCGCTCGACTTTGCCACATATCACAACGCAATAGTTGATGCGGTAAAAGCAGGACCGGAGGATATAGTTGGCGATCTAGAGTCGGCCAACCCCGAACTTGCAGAGGCCATACGTGCCTTGGAGAACAGCAGGTTTAGCGTCGTCTTTGACAGCGATATCTTTGAGGACAAACTCCTAGAAGAGATGCCATACGGCAACGTAGGGGCAGTCCTCATAACTGTCTACTACATTCTGCACATATTCTAGGCGTGCAGGATGATTTTTTTTATTACTAGCTGACAGTAAACACTATGCTCTTTGGTGTAGAGAGCGCGGCGGGATTATCTATTGACTCCCACAAAAATACAGTCGCAGTATAGGTGCCCGGCTCGAGAGGAGTCCATGACTGCGCCGGCTCAAATGACTGGCCTCCGGCAAGGCGGCCTGCGAGCCATCCAAGATGTATGGTAGAGTCATCGCCATCCTGTATCCTTACTATATATGCAAAGTTCTGATCCAGCCCCGCATATGCAGAGATGATGCTTGTAACTAGTATCTGCTGGCCTACAGATATCACGCCAATCTTGCCACCTGATGCATCTGCCAATCTTGGATTTGAGATCTTTACCTTTTGGAACGGGACAGAATCATCTCCTAGCACGCCGCTGGCAACTAGTCTGACGTATCTGTCCTGGGAATCCTGATAAGATATCGTAAATTTGTGCGTGCCATTAATGTCCCCGGTATGCAGGTTGGCCGCATTAAACCTGTCAGTATTTGTAAAGACTCCAGAGTTTTGAGCAGTCTCGCGTATCGTCACAAGGGAGCCACCAATGGTTGGCACCTGTGTGCTGTCTTGCAAAGAGTTATCCACAGCAGATATGACATTTTTGTAAGGCGAATCAGCAGAGATTGTGTTGTATATCTCGTTACTGCCAGACAAGAGGCCTCCATAGTGGTATATCTGTCCGGGATCAAGATTTTTTCCGCCTGCATCCACAAGATTTCCCGCACCATCAAAGAGGCGCCTGTATATCTCGCCGCCATCCACATCAAAGGTCCACAGATCCTCACTTGTCGGATCCACATTTAGCAGCATGTCCCGGACTGTCATGTGTACATCAGAGTTGCGCGGATATGACTCGCGGTCAAGCTCTAGTGCTGCCCTGTCATCAAAGGTAGTGAATCTTATTGTAATATCAGAGACGCCGCGTATTATGCTCATCGGATAGTCTGCAGACATTTCAAATGTCTGGATAAACGGCCAGTGATCCGCATCCAAAAGCCCGTTATTTCCAAGTGTTGCCCCGTCTGCAGGAGTCTTTGCCGCCCTTATCATCTGCATGAATCCCGGATCAGTGGATGAATCACACGTTCTGCCAGATGTAAACACTGCCGTACTATCAAAGGAGCCTTTTAGGAATCCGGGATCATTGCACTCTACTCCAAAGTCCATTCCGGTACCTGCAATCTTTGTGGCATCATCAATTATTCTTGCCATGTTTGTATCTGCAACATATGCGTACCAGTGCCCGTCTGTTCCCTGTGTCATTCTCAGAACCGATCCGTCAAACGTGACTTTAGGCTCTGTCACATCAGATACCAGATCATCTCGTAGTATAATCTCTAGTACCATGGGCCCGCCAAACACATCAGAGGATACATAAAGTGATTCAGTCTCTGCCGGTTCGCCGTGTGTATCTGGTAAAAAAGTGGCGAGGCCGCTTGCAGTAATTACGACTGCAAGGAGCAGGGCCTGTGCCATTGCCTGACTTCCCATATCACGCACATATCTAGTCAGTATTTAACTTGTCTCTGCAGTTGTACTGGCAAGCCACTACAAAACTGCCAGAGATTTTGCAGGCTACAGATACCGAATTTTGAGACTGCAAAACGTCAAGTATCTTGCAGTTAGAACTGGCAGTATGAAAAACTACAGGGGCGGCATATGACAGAATTTGACAGATGTGGCTGCGCCACATCATAGCCTGCCATACAGTAAGACAGATTATACCGCGCACATCACAAATAATATGAACCTGCTTGCAATAGGAGGCTCGGACCCCTCGTCTGGTGCCGGCATTCAAGGTGATATCAGGGTGCTCTCATCGCTTGGAGCACACTGTCTGAGCGCAATAACTGCAGTTACTATACAAAACACGAGTACTTTTGAGCACGCAGAACCAGTCTCGCCCCGGATCGTGGGGGCGCAGATAAGATGTGTAATCTCTGACTTTGAGCTGGCAGGCATAAAGATAGGCATGGTGTATGAAAAGGGAATAATCAAGGCGATACACCACATACTGGAAAAAACCCGCATCCCCATAGTCGTGGATCCGGTAATCGAGTCTACTACCGGCGGGAGGTTGCTAGCAAAGTCGGCAGTTGATGCATACAAAAAGCTCATCATACCGCTTGCCACTGCAATCACCCCCAATCAAAAAGAGGCAGAGATACTTGCAGGTATGGGCGGCCCTCCCGGCAGGACAGCTAGGATTATTCAAGAGATGGGCGCAAAAAACGTCATAATTACCGGCATCAAAAGAGGCCGTAACATCTCAGACTATATCCTCAAAGGGGACACACACCGCACGGTATCAGGTGCGTGGATTCGGGGCGCCAACCGTGGAAGCGGCGGAGTGCATTCTGCTGCCGTGCTTTTTGGTCTTGCGTCAGGGTACGGCATGCAAGAGACCGCAAAGTTTGCAAGACAGGTATCGCACGACTCTATAAGAGACGCAAAAAAATATGGCAGGGGCCTGCCAATAACTGATGCCACGCCAGAAAACAGATTACTAGGGGCCATAAACCGCATAATCAATACAAAGGGAATGGCCAAGCTCATCCCCCAGTGCCAGACAAACTTTGTGCACTCGGGGCCCGGTCCAAAAAATACAGGCGACGTGCTAGGAGTTGCAGGCAGGATTGTCAGGACGGGGGATCACGTTACAATGGCAGGCACGATAAGATACGGCGGCTCAAAGCACGTGGCATCTGCGCTAATTGCAGCAAGCAGTAAATTCCCGCAGATTCGCGCGGCTGCAAACATTAGATACTCTGAGGGGATAATAGGCGCGGCAAGGGCAGCAGGAATGAAAATATCCAGCTATGACAGGAGCAGAGAGCCACAATCCGTACAGTCCGTACCATGGGGGATAAAAAAGGCGCTCGCGCGCACAAAGAGGCCGCCTGATGTGATATATCATGCCGGCGGATGGGGCAAGGAACCAATGATAATAATATTTGGCAACACGCCTGATTCTGTGGCAGAAAAGATTACCACTCTAATAGAGACATAAATAGCCAAAAATGACAGTCAGGGTCGTGAAGGCAGTAATCCTGGCAGGCGGGCTTGGAACAAGGCTTCAGCCGTATACAATGTTTCTTCCAAAGCCCATGCTGCCGCTTGGCGAAAAGCCGATACTAGAGCACATCATAGAGTGGACCAAAAACAATGGAATTGACTCGATAGTACTGTGTGTGAGTTATCTGAGGAGAAGGATAGAAGAGTACTTTGAGGACGGGGCCAGATTTGGCATAAACATCGAGTATGCCGTATCTGAAAAGCCTCTTGCTACTGCAGGACAGTTAAAGACTGCAGAAGAGTATGTAGATGATACGTTTGTGTGCATGTATGGCGACTCGATATTTGATTTTGCCCTGGGCGCAATGATAAAAAAACACAAAAAGACAAGGGCCCTAGTCACGATGGGTCTGAGCGAGTACAAGACAAACCTGCCTTACGGAGTAATCAAGACAAGGGCAGGCAAGGTTACAAGCTGGGATGAAAAGCCAGAGATAAAGGCAGATGTAAACATGGGGTGCTATATCATGGAGCCAAAGATATTCGAGTACATTCCAAAAAACAGGCAGTACGGGATGGATGACCTAGTCAAAAAGGCCATGACAAAGGGCCTAGTTGGCAGCTATGCTGCAAGGGGTGGATTCACAGACATTGGGGACAAGGACACGTACAAAAAAGTGCATCAGGATTATATTCGACGGCTCGGCAAGATATGACATGGATGTAATAGTTAGAAGGCTGCAAAAAGGCGACTTGCAAAACGGGTTTCTCACATCCTTGGATGCACTAAAGCGTGCAAGCGACATTGATTCTGCAAAGGCAGAGGAGATATTTCAGAGAATTGATCAAAACCAGGACTATCTCATAGCAGTGGCAGAAAAAGACGGCAAAATTATTGGTACTGCCACCCTCATAGTAGAGCAAAAGTTCATCCACGAGGGCGGACGTGTGGGACATATCGAGGATGTCGCAGTCTCAAAAGAGTCACAAGAGCGCGGCATAGGCAGCAAGATAATGAAGCATTTGCTAGAAGAGGCCAAAAAGCGCGGCTGTTACAAAACCATACTTGACTGTACAGAGGAAGTCGTACCATTTGAGAAAAAGGTGGGATTCAAGCCCGGGATTCATCAGATGCGCTTTGATCACATCTAGTAGAGGTTTGGTTTCTTCTTTTTTATCCTAAATAGGGATGCCCCCACTACAAATACCGGGACAGACAATACCATGAATAGCACGGGCGCAATCACCACGGCATCAGTCAAATACTGGGAGTGTATCTCTTGTATGAAAGATTGGCATACAATCATGCCGGCAAGCAGTATGGCTCCATTTGATATAATCATGATTCCTATTGGTCTTGAGCCGTGCTGTCTAGTCATCAAAAATGCCACTGCTGCAAGTATGCCCCCTGGCGCCACTGCAATGGATATGAACTGGAGAATTTTTGGATCCGCTGAAAAGGATCCAAAGAGCTCAAAGTCCTCTGGGACGTTTGCCATAAAGTTATACACTGAAAGCATCTCGCCTGCAAACATTGCAAACAGACCCACGCTTGCTATTGCAAGCCATCGCTCAACTGCCATCACAGGTATCACAAACAGTTGATAAATAAATCACACTATGCCTACAAGGTTTGCAAGCTCTTTTCTGCACGCGGCGCCGAGTTGTTTTGCCGCATCTTCTGGCGAGACATCATTTAGAAATATGCCATATCCACGCTCAAGGCCAGACCACGACTTTGTAATGGGGTATACCTCGATGTGCCAGTGAATCTGCCTGCTGTTCTTTTTTTCCGGCGAGAGGTGAAACACTAGGTTGTATGCCACGCCCTTTACAGTCTTTGATAGGCCGCCAAGCGCAGAGCGCAGAATCAGCGAAAGGTCGTTTATCTCTTTTTGCGTTATCTTTGAAAAGCTCGTGGTGTGTTTTTTGGGGGCAATCCAGAACTCGTACGGATATGATGGCGCCCACGGACAGAATGCAAAAAAGCCCTCAGTTTGCAGTATCTGTCTCTCGCCGCCAGTCTCCTCGTTGATTACCTGACACATCGGGCAGACGCCTTTTTCATTGACAATCTTGTGCGAGGCCTCTGCCTCTTCTTCTATTATTGGCGGTATTGTAGAGAGTGTAAGTAGATGCAGGTGCGGGTGCGGGTTTTTATTTCCTGCCAGCTCGCCCTGGTCGGCGTATATTGACACGTATGTGACTCCCTTTTGCGTGTACAGCCACCTCAGGCGGTCCTGGACTACCACTAGCACGTTTGACCACTGTTCAGTGTCAATGGTTGCAAATGTCGATGACTTGTCCGGTGATGCCACTACTACATAGTGGTACCCGTATGCAGGCTCGCTGTAAAAGGGCCTGTCACTGTAAGTGTTCTCAGTCTCTATGGATGCAATGGGATTCTTGCTCTCAAAGACACGGATTGACCAGCCCTTGATGAACTCGTCCTCGCTGTCCTGGAGCCGCTGCAGCATGCCGTCTTTTGCCACTAGCGAGAGGACTGACGGGTTTGTCATGGACTCGTTTCCTGGCGCAAAGGGGAACTTTTTGGGATCTACTACCTTGTCGTCTTTTTTTTCGACGATCATAAAGCGTTCAGAGACATAGTCCTTGCGCATATCTCCCATGTTTTTTAGTTGGATATGGCGTGTGTTAAAACGTTTACTATAACGTGCAAGATTTAAAGGAGAGCAGCCGACCCCGCAAGGGCATGGACAACTCGGATGTCCGCATGATATACGTTCTTTTAGACGGGGTCGGAGATCTGCCGCATCCTGATCTTGGCGGCAGGACCCCGCTAGAGGCAGCCGGCACCCCTGCACTAGACAGGATGGCTTTAAACGGCTCGTCCGGGCAGGTGATATCTGTCGGCAAGGGAATAGCCCCCGAGTCTGATATTGCCGTCTTTAACATGTTGGGGTATAGGTTTGCCCATGCAGACTATGCCGGGCGGGGGGTAATTGAGGCAGTCGGGATTGGAATCGACTTTAGAGACGGGGATCTTGCCCTCAGGGGGAACTATTCGACACTTGAAGGAGGTATAATTACAGACAGGCGCGCAGGAAGGCACATACAAAAAGAAGACGCAGCCGGCATTGCAAGAGAGATTGAGGAGCAGATTCGGTTTTCGCGTCCCGGTATAGAGGTGGTGGTGGCTCCAACAATTGGCCACAGGGTCACAGTCAGGATAAGGTCCGGTCCGCCTCTGTCTTCAAGGATTACAAACACGGATCCCGCATACAGCAACATTGGGGGGATGGGCGTGGCAAAGGCAGTAGGCGACTATATGAGGGTGGAAAAGTGCCTGCCCCTTGAGGATGACGCAGGAGACACGGCAGGTATAGTCAACGAGTTTTCGCAAAATGCAATGGAGATAATGAAGAACAGTCAGATAAATCTGCGGCGCGCAAAAGAGGGCAAGAAGGAGCTCAGCTGCATCCTATTACGGGATGCAGGAAACAAGTACCCCAAGGTGACCCCGATTAATAAAAAATATGGGATGAACTTTTCATGTATAGTGGACATGCCAGTGGAGATAGGCATAGCAAAGGTGCTTGGAATGAAGATGTACGAGGCAGGCGGGCTGACAGACTATGAGGAGAAGGCAAGGGTGGCTGCAGGCGCAATGGATACGCAAAACGCGATATATGTGCACCTCAAGGGGCCTGACGAATTCGGACACGACGGGGATGCAAGGGGCAAGACGCAAAACATTGAAGAGATTGACAAGAGGTTTTTTGGGACGCTGCTTGACTCGATAGATTCATCAAAGGTTGCAATAGTGGTTTCAGCAGATCACTCGACTCCGTGTATTAGCAAGGGGCACAGCGATGATCCCGTTCCGGTGATAGTGTCAGGGGATTGTATAAGAAATGACGGGACTGCACGTATGACAGAAGAGCAGACAAAAAAGGGAAGCATGGGACTGCTTGGTGGCGCCAACGTTGTACCGCTGGCGCTAGAGATGATTAAATCTCAAACATGACAAGCTCGCCTGTCTCCTGCATGTGTATGGTCTTTTTTCTAATCCTGTCGACATTGATATTATAGTACATTGAGGGGGAGGTTCCGAGCTTTTCGAGCGCTCTTTTTAGCATGCCGACTCCTATACTGGTGTCGTTTTCTTGTGCGTGGGCAAAGGCGACTGCAACTAGTATTATTCCCTGGAGCATCTCTTTTTCTCGGCCCTGGCACTGCTTCCAGACTCCCTCGAGGGACTCGTGGCACTCCCAGTATCGCTCATTGTTAAAGTAAGATATTCCTTCCTTTACACCCTGATCCTTGCTTGTCTTCTCTTCGATGACGTGCCGGACGTTGTCTATCTCGCCAATGGGGGAGAGTGTCTCTAGGAGGGCATTGAGATCGCCTTTTTCTGCTGCCACATCAAACTCGAGGAACTTTGTGGCGACCCGGGCCAGGCGGACAGAGACGTTCATCTTTGATGCAAGATCCCGGGCCCAGTAGACTATCTTTCTCGAGTCCTCTGGGGTGTATTTTTTGTTCTTAAAGTGGAGCAGGTAGCGTTCCATGAAAGAGGCTGTAACGGGATTTCTTAAATTTCTTGTGATAAAAAAAGGAAAAAAGAGAGAAGGGTTTATTCTTCAATCGGATCGTCTGGAGATGCTGCCTTTGTTGGTTCCGGGACAGTCTCTGGAGATGCTGCCTTTGTTGGTTCCGGGACAGTCTCTGGAGA
>RHFD01000062.1 GCA_003724325.1 Nitrosopumilus sp. D6
AATTACAGTCTGTATGTAGCCCTGTTTACGGTAGCAACTATAGGATTTCTAGTCCCGGCTCACGCCCAGCTGGCAGACCATGTGGTAATCAACGAAGTAGAGATCAATCCATCTGGTAATGATGCAGAATCAATATCAGAATGGGTGGAACTGTACAATCCGACTGACTCTCCAGTTGATCTGAAAGGATGGACGATTTCATCTACTGGATTTAAAAAAACCTTGCTGATACCGGCTAAAACCATACTACATCCCGGACAAACAACCATCTTTTCTTACACGACACTATGGTTTGTAGATATTGGAGAATCCGTTGAGCTCCGATCCGCAGACGGAACTATAATAGACAAGACCCCCAATCTCACTGATCAGAAAAATGGTTTTAAATCGTGGCAGAGGCTCTATGACGGTTATGCCCCAAACTCGATAAATGACTGGAAGTTTGCAACTGCCAGTGCAGATTCCTCAAACGGAAAATTGATCGAATCACAAGAGGTGATTCCCCTGTCAATGTCAGTATCTGTAGAAAAGTCATCCTATCTGTTTGGTGAGACAGCTATAATCAAGGGCAACGTATCTGAAAAGATTTTTACCACAAAATCGGCGTTCCAGCCTGCTTTTATAATAATCAGCGTCACGGGTCCAAGCTTTGAACATAAAGTTACACTATACCCAGACACAGAACTTAACTTTAAGACCTCACTCAACTTGCAAAAAGTGCTCGGAATAGGAAAAGGAAACTATGATGTCTCTGTCACATATTCTGATACCACTGCAAGCACTAGCTTTACAGTAGGCGAACGTCTGCTTAAACCAAAAGTGATAAAAGAGACTGCCATCACCATTGTGACTGATAAGCCTTCGTACATACCCGGCCAGACCGTGTCCATAACTGTCACTACAAACAAGATAATTCCATCTGAGGGTCTACAGCTTGATATAGTTGACTCTGATGGCAAGGTGGTTGAAAATGGAAACCTATTTTCTACAAACGGCAAGTTCTCAACTCGCGTCTTTCTGACAACAGTCAATCCCGCATACGGCACCTATGAAATCAAGGCAACTTTTGCAGAAAAATCAGCCACTGCAACGTTCGAGGTGGCAGAAAAGCTCAAATCAAGTTCTGCAATCACGCTTGCAGTCAACCAATCTGTCTATAAAATTGGAGATACCATCACCGTCACAGGCATGCTCAACCATGCATGGGTGGTCACGCTTGACTTGTCAGTTAATCAGGCAAAGATTCTAGGCGCCAATAACGTCAGAGGTCTTCAGGTTGATACTATCATCCATGTGGGCGGAGACGGTTCCTTTGAGTATACATTTGATGTTCCAAATGATAAAAACGGCCTAGGTGATTACCTGTTCCGTGTCTCTGGAAGTGTCGGCACTGCTGAACTTTTGATATCCGTAGTAGAGGATCCTGAAAATTTTGTTAGATCAACAAAACCACTGACTATAATGCTAGATGCCACATCCTATGAGATCGGGCAGACTGCCACCATAAGCGGGCATGTGTTGGATCCCACGGATACTATAACCGGCAAGGGCCCCCAGGTAAGTATTTCTATATCAAAGGCAGATGGTGAACCGCTACAAATAATAAATCTGAACCCACGAGATAATGACAATCTGGGTACAAAGACAAACTATTTCATTACGGCAATTCCTAAATTTACGGGTAGCTACAAGATCGATTTAGACATCACTGCACGTGTCTTTGATGCGGGCGTTTATGTGCTGACTGCAAAGTATTCTGACCATATCGCGAAAACTGCGTTTACTGTATCTGCCCTGCCTGATCTGAACAATGCTGCAATCTCATTAGACAAAGACGTCTACGGTCTAGGCCAGACAGTCATGTTTGCAGGAACTCTGCCCAATACTGTTGCCAACGCAGACATCAAGCTGACAAGGCCTGATGGATCTGTTGCTTTGTTCACTGTTCCAGTAAAGAATCAGCGCATCGCATGGACGTGGGAGATTCCAGATACAGAAGAATCCATCTCTGCCATCATTAGAAGTGCAGGGGACTACAAGACAACAAATCTGGGAATATATAAAATGCTGGTGTCCTTTGACTCTAGAAGCGTAGATCTGCACTTCAAGGTATCGTTGAATCCCGAAAGTGACTCATTATATGTCCGGGGTCTGACAATGTCCATAGACAAGGAAATCTACAAGACAGGTGACAGGCTGTTAGTTACGGGAAATGTAGGCTCGACAAAAACATCCTTGGATGGCGTGACTCAATATGTGCGTCTCCACATCTATGAGATATATCCATATGATCCGATTCAGGTTCATGACACCAACGTCTTTCCAAAGGCAGATGGGAGCTTTTCGGCCATGTTTGAGCTGCCTGTCACACTGTTTAGCGACGGCTCGTATGGGGTGAGGGCAAACTATCTAGATGACAAGGCAGTGTCTGCATTTGTGATCGGCACTATAGATGACTCATTTTTGGTATCTGCAGATAATACAGAATATCTACCCGATTCTTCTGTAGTTATTACCGGCACCAACGCGCCGGATATAAGAAGGCTTGACATAAGCGTGATTCAAGAATCTGACTCTAATGCCATCTGCGGTACATCTATCTGCGGTTCAATATTGGGAACAAAAAAGTCCATATCTACTACCGGCTCGTTTGAGCACACGATAGTTCTGCCAGACACTGCTCCGTTTGGCAAGTACGAAGTCCAAATAACATCTGATTCTCTGATAAAGTCAGTCATGTTTGACGTGGTAGAAGAGCTGACAATAGTCGAGACTGCAAAACCCATCACTGTAATTGAAAAGGAGAATCGCATCACTGACAAAGAGATTACCATTACAATAGGCAAAAAGACTGCAGATAATGGCACGATATCCCCACGTGTGCTGTCTGGTTCTATGATAGTGAACCGTGGTGACGAGGCAGATGTGAACCTGATGGTGTCCACGGATGCAGGTACATGCGTGATCGGTTCAGGAGACGGCTGTCTGGTCTCTGAATCCACCAGAAAACCCGGAGAGATATACAATGTTGTAGAGGCAGACGGCATGTCCCTCAAGGTGAGATATAGTGGTTCAGATGTCCGTCTGGAAAAGTTTAGCATTCTGCCAGAATCTGCAGACGAGTTCCTGCCAGAGATGGACTGGAAGGTGGATATAGTAAAGGATGAACAGATATCACGATTCTACTACAAGGTCACCTACAAGACGATCCCATAATCTGGCTTTACGTCTGGTCTTTAGGCTAGGACGCAAGTTCAAAATACCGCCACTATCTAACATGCCACATGAGACTGCAGGTGCTAATGTTCTATCAGGATGATCCAAAAAAATGCACGGCTGCAAAAATGGTAAAATTTGGACTGGCTCAGAGTGTCAAAAAGATTGCAAGGTCTGGACTGGTACTGGATCCCTTTTCTGAGCGCACACTGCTTCCACGGGACAGGCATGCAGGCTCGATAGTGGGAATTGACTGCTCGTGGAGGCTGGCAGGCAAAGAGTTCTCTCACGGTCTTGGCAGCGTGAGGCGCAAACTCCCGCCGCTTTTTGCTGGCAATCCTACAAACTATTCAAAGCTGTCCATGCTGACTACTGCAGAGGCCATGGCAGCTGCCCTGTTCATCCTTGGATTCAAAGAGCAGGCGCTGGCCCTGCTTGACAAGTTCCGATGGGGCCACACGTTTTACGAGCTCAACGAGGAACTGCTAGGCGACTATGCAAAGCTTACAGGAGAGGATCATCTCGTGCATGTCTTGCACGAGTACGGACTAGATGTATCACAAAAAACATGACACCTGCGACAAGCACGAAAAATATCCACACTGTATAGTCGTCTTTTTTCTCTACAGTCTGCGTCATGTCTATCTCTGCTAATGGCAGCTCTTCTGTTCTGTCTGTTACA
>RHFD01000054.1 GCA_003724325.1 Nitrosopumilus sp. D6
GCGCCGGGAAAGGGACTTGAACCCCTGCACGCTTTCGCGTAGCCGTTTTCGAGACGGCCGCCTTACCGCTTGGCTACCCCGGCACACATGCTTGCACCCACCCCATAATAAAGCAAATATCCAAGACAGAATCAAATAGAGCATAATTATACAAGGCACACATGGGGCTGAATCTAAAGGAACTAGTCGTGCGTGAAAAGACGGATCTCGAGTCGTTCTCATCAAAGGTGGTGGCAATAGATGCATACAATGCCATATACCAGTTTCTAGCAAGCATTAGAGGACCTGACGGCATGCAGCTTGCCGACTCGCAAGGCAGAACAACTAGTCATCTGAGCGGCCTGTTTTATCGCAACGTCAACTTTTTGTCCATGGGGATACGACCCGTCTACGTCTTTGACGGCAGGCCTCCATCACTCAAGGCAGCAGAGATAGAGCGGAGAAGACAGATAAAAAAAGATGCAACAGTAAAATACGAAAGGGCAGTCGCAGAGGGAAACATGGAGGATGCAAGAAAATATGCGCAGCAGACTACTGCAATGAAAGACGGCATGGTAAAAGAATCAAAGCAGTTGCTAGGACTGTTTGGCATACCATGTGTAGATGCAGCATCAGAAGGCGAGGCGACAGCAGCTCACATGACTGTTACGGGGCAGGCATATGCAGCTGCAAGCCAGGACTTTGACTCGATACTGTGCGGGGCAACCAGACTTGTCAGAAACTTTACTAACAGCGGCCGCAGAAAGATTCCAAACAGAAACTCTTACGTGGATATCGTACCAGAAGTTATAGAGACCCAAAAGGTGCTAGATAACCTAAAGATCACCAGGGAGCAGCTAGTAGATGTGGGAATACTTATTGGCACTGATTTTAACCCGAGTGGCTTTGAGAGGATTGGCCCAAAGACTGCGCTAAAGCTGATAAAACAGCACTCTAGTCTAGAGGAGATTCCAAAGATTCAGGAGCATCTTGCAGACAGTAATTATATCCAGATACGCAAGATATTCCTAGAGCCAAAGGTCACAGAACCAGAAAACATTGAACCCGGAGAGATAGACTTTGAGGGAATTGCATCGTATTTGTCAGGGCGCAGCTTTTCAGAAGAAAGAATGCAGCCTACACTTACCAGGCTCAAAAAGGCGCTAGAGAAGCGGAGCCACAACCTTGACAAGTGGTTTTGAATAGTCCATTCAGGGCATTTTCAGGTTTAATAAATAGCCCTCCCAGAATAGTACATTATGCACCAGACAAAGGCAAGGATGACGCTAAAAGACGCGCCCGTAATGTGGAGAAGGATAAACTCGATAGGCGTAATCCTTGACTGCAACTCGACTTATGCCTCTGCACTCAGATATTCAAAGCAGGAGATAATAGGCAGACCCATATTTGAGCACGTCCCAAAGGACTCTTGGCAGGCCATGAATGACTCACTAAAGGTGTGGTTTGAGACAGGCAAGGTAACGGATCAAAAAATTACGTTTTTGCGCAGTGATGGTACCACGTTTCCCGGACTATTACAGGCAACTAGCATATACGACGAGTCAAAAAACCTGCTTGGAAGTAACACGATAATCTTTGATACAAACTGTATGAATGACTCTGATATTACAAGGTATAAGAAATTCTTCAAGACTGCAGATGAGACACTTGGAGGCATAAAACAAGACTATCACACGATGGATGACGAGTCAAGATCAGAGTATGACGGACTCAAAAAAATGTACGAGATGATGCGCTCAGTCGACTTGACATCTAGCAAAGGCCACTGAGACATCAGAGACTGCCCCAGGATCCTCCAGCGTGCTTGTATCCCCAATCTCCTCGCCGCATGCAATCGCTTTCAAGATACGGCGCAGTATCTTGCCGCTGCGCGTCTTTGGAAGCCGGGGCACCACGCATATTATCTTTGGAACTGCAATAGAGCCCACGTCGCGCCGCACCGTCTCTGCAAGATCACGCCTGCAGTCTGCCCCTTCTTTTAGCACTACAAATGCAGCTATTGCCTGCCCCTTTAGATTATCTGGAATCGCACACACTGCTGACTCTGCCACCTGCGGGTGAGATACAAGAGACCCCTCTATCTCTGCAGTCCCTATGCGGTGGCCTGCCACCTTTAGCACGTCATCTGCGCGCCCAAGCAGCCACACATACTTGTCATCATCACACATGGCATAGTCTCCAGAGTAATAGCATCCGGGGTACCTAGACCAGTACGCCTCTTTGTATCTAGAATCATCTCCCCACAGGGTAAGGAGCATTCCAGGCCACGGCCTTTTCACCACTAGATGACCCCGTGTGTGCGGCGGCACGGACCTTCCTTCTTCATCAACTATTGCGATATCTATCCCAGGGATATAGTGTGTAGCAGAGCCGGGCTTGAGTGGGATCGTCTCTATCCCCGGAAGCGCAGAGATCATCATGCCGCCAGTCTCTGTCTGCCACCACGTATCAACAATGGGACATCTCTTCTTTCCTACATGTTCATAGTACCATCTCCATACGCTCGGATTTATCGGCTCGCCGACAGTTCCAAGCAGGCGCAAAGACGACAGATCAAACGTGTCAGGGGAACCGGATTTTGCCAGCATGCGAATGGCAGTAGGGGTGGTGTAAAAAATGGTAATGCCATATTTTTGCAGTATCTGGCATATTCTAGATGCATCAGGATAATCTGGCGCACCCTCGTACATTACCTGCGTGGCACCACACAATAGCGGTGCATACACCACATAGCTGTGCCCTGTTATCCAGCCAATGTCTGCCGTGCAAAAATACACATCAGAGTCCCGGATATCAAAGGCCCACCGGAACGTCGAATGCACGTGTGTCAGATAACCTCCAGTTCCATGCAGCACGCCCTTTGGAGTACCTGTAGTACCAGACGTGTACAGTATAAACAGCGGGTGGCTGCTCTCAAGCGGGACTGCATCAAGCGGAGATGCTACTAGTTCTGACCACAGCCGGTCGCGCGGATTCATGTGTATCTTTTGGTTAGTCCTCTCCAACACCACACAAGTTACATCAAGGTGCGATACTGCCTCGTCTGCAATCTCCTTGAGTGGAATTATCTTGCCCCGCCTATAGCCGCCGTCTGCAGTTACTAGCACCCGGGATCCAGAGTCCACTATGCGGCTGCGCACAGAGGCGGCGCTAAACCCGGAAAATATCACCGTGTGCACTGCGCCAATACGGGCGCACGCAAGCATTGCAACAGGCAGCTCTGGCACCATGGGCAGGTATATTGCTACGCGGTCCCCCTTTTTGACTCCTAGTGATGCAAGCACTCCTGCAAACTGCCCCACCATCTCCAAGAGCTGCCCGTATGTGATTCTTCTAGACGAGCCGTCTTCTCCCTCCCACAGTATTGCCGGCTTTGCAGATTTGGATTTCTGGTGGACATCGAGTGCATTGTACGAGGCATTTATCATGCCGTCTTTAAACCACCTTGCAAACGGCAGATTCCATTCTAGCGCCCTGCTCCAGGGGGAGAACCATTCTAGCTTGCGCGCCTCGCCCTCCCAAAACGACACATACTCAGAGTCTGCTGACTCTCTAATACTGTGATCATTGCAGTTCAGGCCAATATCATACTCTTCTGCCAACAAAATATGCATGGGGGTAGATCTTTCTAAATGTTAAAAAAAAAATAAAGATGTCACTGTTCTTCCATTCTGGCAAGCCAGTCACCTTCTGTAGCCTCTGCCACTGGCGGTTCTGGGAACGTCGCCGGGGCGTGGGATTCTGCAGTGGGTGCCGATTCTGCCATTGGTTCTGTGGGCGCTTCTGGAAGTATTGCCTGGATTTGTGATCCGGGAGTATCCAGATACGAGACTGCTGACTCTTGGATGTTCTGTTTTGGAGCCATCATCTCGTGCGCCTCTACTTCGAGATCCGCAATGCGGCCCTTTACATTTGCAATCTCTGCTGTCTCGTGGGTGATTCGCTCTATCACCCCGTTTGAGCACGTTCTTACCGTCTCAAATGTGGCCTCGGAGATTTCGTTGCTCTTGCACTGGACCTTTGCATCAAAGACAAGCATTTTTGCGGACTTTATCTCCTCGTCAAGCTCTGCAAGTCTAGAGTCGAGCTTTGACTTTATCTCGATCTCAGTCTCGTCAAGTGTGACGAGCTTTGACTTGTACTTTTCGTGGATGATCTCCGCGTCTGCCTTCATGTCGTCATTCTCAGAGACAATGTCTATGAGGGCTTTTAGCCGACGCAACGTGAGCTGCTTTTCACGTATGAGTCTCTGCGAATCAAGCCTCCATCTTGGAATGAAGATGACCACATCGCCTTGCACAACCAGTTGCTCGTGCTGGATCTGCTGCAGTCCCTGTGAACCGCAGTCAACTCCAACGGACTGGATGCTACCGTCGATGTCAGTTATCGTTCCAACGACCTTGCCCATGAATGTTCCGTACATGTCTTTGACGTTCTTGCCGATAATCTCGGTGTCGTCTTGGGTCATGAGCCATGATTCAGGTATTTGTATAACCAATAAAGTGTAAGAAAAATTTTGAGTTTTGGTAAGATTATTTTAACAAAACCATACAGGCAGGCATTAGTAATTTTAAAATTTAGAGCCTCTGCAGGCATGGTATGATTCAGAGAGAAGAGATGGAGCAGATACTGAGGTTTGTGGCAGACAGGTGGGTGCAGGTGGCAGACGACCCGCAAAGCAAGCCACTAGAGGGGCTGCCAAGTGACTTTTGGATGAACTCTGTGGGAGGCAGGACTGCAAAGGGCGGATTCTGGGTCACGGCTCTGTTTTATACTGAAACTGAGGCAGATGCTGCCGCATTCAGGGAGGTGCTGTTGCGGTGGCAGTCAAGGGGCGCGCAAAAAGACAAGCCCCCCGATCTCATCCAGATTGGAAAGAAAAAAGACGCATAACAGACTTATTATATTTAGCACTATTTTTGCGCATTGTTGGAGTTTACGGGGCAGGAAAGAGAGACCCTTGCAGACCACTTTTCAAACACGGATGGCAATGTCTTTGCCATAACAACTCCCAGGCAGGTAGACCGTGGAGCCCTGATGTCAAGGTATAGCAGGACAGACAAGAGCATGAGGCGCGTATTTTTAGACGAATTTTTAAACAACAAAGAGAGGGGAGAGAAATTCTATGACAGGGTACTATTAGAGTACGGTGATGACTCTGTGGCAGAGCTTGGCGAGGCGCAAATAGGCATAGAGGGAATATCAAACATTGCGGCAAAAAAGATTGAAGACCGTAGAATCGGCCTGTCATACCTTGAAAAATCCTCCAGATATGTAACATGGGATAAAAAGACAGACGGCAGATATAGATTCTACAGGGAGCCGTACATAATGGAGTCAAGGCATGCAGATGCATACGAGCAGGCCTGCAACCTCGCCTTTGAGACGTACTCGAAATACGTAGAGCCCATGATAAAGTTTATCCGGGATAAATATAAGATAGAGATGTACAAGTTCCGCGACTCTACAGACGGAGAAGAAAAAGGATACTCTGATTTAAAACTAGAGACAGATGGAAAATCAGCCGAGGCAATATACCGCGGATCTACAAAGGCAAAGGCGCTAGATGTGTTGCGCGGACTATTACCTGCATCCACTCTTACCAATGTGGGGATTACCGGGAATGGCCGCTCTTTTGAATATCTGCTCACCATACTTGGAGCATCAGGAGTAATAGAAGAGCGGGAGCTTGGCTCAAAGATAAAGACAGAGCTTGACTCTGTGATTGGCGCCTTTGTAAAGAGATCAGATAGCAAATACGGCAGAGAGTATCAGAGATACCTCCAAGAGATAAGCTTGATGCAGGCAGAAATATCCCATGCAGGCAATAGTGTATCTGGAGAATCTACCATTCTTGCAGAGTATGACCCAGAGGATATGGCCTTGGATAGGGTCATTACAGGCATGATGTACGAGCAGTCAGGCACGTCATACCAGGATATACTAGAGCGGGTAAAAAGCATGCCAAAAGAGGAAAAGATTGGAATGATAGGGCGCGCAGCCGCCCTGCGAAAGAACAGGCGCCACCGCCCTTCAAGGGCATTTGAGTCCACATACTATACTTTTGATCTGTGCAATAATTTTGGAATGTTCCGCGACCTTCACAGGCACAGGGCCCTGACGCTCCAGCGACAGCTGCTAGATACCAGTAATGGTTACAGCATGCCAGATGAGATCACTCAGATGGGAATTCAAAAAGAGTATGCAGACTGTATGGATACATCAAAGACAGTCTGCGAGTCTATCAAAAAACAGACCCCAGAGCAGGCCCAGTATGTGGTAAACTTTGCATACAACTACAGGTATGTGATGAGGATGAATCTCAGGGAGGCATGCCATCTCATAGAGTTAAGAACCATACCCCAGGGCCATGCAGACTATAGAAGGGTGGCCCAGCAGATGTTCAGTGAGATAGACAGTGTGCATCCGGGACTAGCTGGTATAATCAAGTTTGTCGATAAGGGAACATACGACCTTGAGCGGTTCGAGTCAGAAAAAAAGACTGAAGAAAAGAGAAAGACACTGTAATGTATGGTCATATGTGATCCAAGAGTATGATTCAAAGTAGAGGATAACTCGCATCTGCCCAGATTCTCACCCTGTATCTCTCCAAAAACAAAAGGTCAAGATAAATACCGCTACAGTCAGGATACATTGATGGAAAAAAGCAAGGAAGAGTGGCGCGAAGAGCTGACAGCAGACCAGTACGAGGTGTGTATAAACCACGGCACCGAGCCGCCGTTTTCTGGCAAGTATGAAAAATCAAAGATAGAGGGAAAATATACGTGTCTTTGCTGCGGGTACGAGTTGTTCTCATCAGAGGCAAAGTTTGACTCTGGTACTGGCTGGCCGAGCTTTTCAGAGCCGGTATCAAGGGATAACATTCAGTACATTACAGATGAATCCCACGGCATGAAGAGGACCGAGGTCAACTGTAAGAGATGCGGATCCCATCTGGGTCATGTCTTTGATGATGGCCCGGGGCCTGCCGGACAGAGATACTGCATAAACTCTACATCCCTGGTACACGAGAGGGACAGGGCATGAGCCAGGATGAGACATGCGCATAATACTGTGCGGTTTTGGCATAGTAGGGCAGAGCCTTGCAAGACTCTTCGAGTCAAGGGCAGACGATCTATATGCAAAGTACGCCCTCAAGCCCAGAATAGTCGGTGTCTTTGATAGTAGAGGCGGCGCGGCAGACCAGTCAGGCCTTGATCCCGGCAAGCTAGTCAGTGCCAAAAAAAAATCAGGCAGTGTCTCTGATGGCGCTCCATCCGGAGTAGACATGATACAAAACATCGAGGCAGACGTGCTCATTGAGACTACTGCAAGCAACTACAATGATGCAGAGCCTGGAATGACCCACATCACTACTGCCATGAAGCGCGGCATGCATGTGATATCTGTAAACAAGGGGCCGCTTGCACTAGCGTTTCCATCTTTGATGGAGCTTGCCACATACAACAGGGTCCTGCTAAAGTTCAGCGGGACGGTGGGAGGAGGCACACCAATACTAGACTATGCAAAAAACAGCCTCAGAGGAGAGAGAATAACATCATTTTCTGGAATTCTAAACGGCACTACAAACTATATACTCTCAAACATGGCATCAGGGCTCTCATTTGAGGAGGCCCTAGATGATGCAAAGCAAAAGGGGTACGTAGAGGCAGACGAGTCCCTTGACCTTGACGGGCTTGATGCAGCAGCAAAGCTCGTAATTCTGGCAAACTGGATAATGGGAATGAAGGTGACAATGCCAGACATTGAATGCACTGGTATACGCAGAGTCACGGCAAAAGATATCGACGCTGCAGCAAAAAAAAGATGCGCCGTCAAGCTTGTCGCCTCGTGTGATGGCAGGCTGCAAGTCGGCCCGAGAGAGATTGCAGATGATGATCCCTTGTGTGTTAATGGTACACTAAATGCGATATCATTTACATCAGAGCACTCTGGGACGCAGACTATAATAGGCAAGGGGGCAGGCGGCATGGAGACTGCAAGTTCCATACTCCGGGATCTGCTAGAGATTAGGCAGGAGATTGCAGGTTGAAGTCAAACCCGGTATCAAAGAGCGAGACTATGGAGATACTTGCAAAGGCATCAGAGGACTGGGGGTTTGCCATTCCCAGGATAAAAAACCTCATGGTGTACGAGATTGACTCAGAGTCATACGTAATGGCAGGCGAGAATACAAAGATGATAAGGACAGAGGGCGCATACCTGCCGTTTCTATCAGATACTGATACACTTGAAAAGTTTCCTAGCATAACAGTGGATATGGGGGCAGTAAAGTTTGTCTGCAAGGGGGCAGATGTCATGAGGCCGGGGATCACAGGCCACACAGAGTTTCAAAAAGACGAAATAGTCTGCATAATAGAAGAGTCGCAAAAAAAGTTTCTTGCAGTAGGACGGGCACTGGTAGATAGTTCAGAGATTGACGGCATGCAAAGAGGCCAGATAATAAGAAACATTCACTATATCTCTGATAAATTCTGGGAAGCAGTAAAGTCAGTCTAGAGTTTTTCTGTGGACTCTGTGGACTCGTTTGCAGTAATTACCAGCATGTCAAGTCCGTCCCCGCTTGCAGCGTCCCTCTGTGCAGCAGCCCTTACTGCGTGCCTTGCCAAGTTTACTGCATCATCGCGCTTCATATCTTTTTCAAAGCGCGGATCAAGCACGCCTAGCGCTATCTCTGCTCCCGTGCCCACTGCGGCGTACTCGTCTGGCAGGACAGAGCCAAGTGGATCAAGTGTATACATTACCGGTCCTTCCACCACGCCTCCCACTATTACCTGTGTTAAGAGTGGAAAGTATCTGCGCTCATACATCATATTTGACATCATCTTTGCAATTGTGTTTGGCGGTATGTCCCGCTTTAGCTCCATGTGCCGGATCTTTGCAAGCGCCGAGATTTGTAGTGTTAGTATCTGCATGTCTGCTACTAGTCCGGCGCATGCAGCTCCCACCTTTGGAGTGATGGGAAAGGTCTTTTTTGTAGACTTGCTTACAAGAAAGTTTCCAAAGGCAATCCTCTTGTCGCTGGCAAAGACCACCCCGTCCTCAAAGGTAATCCCGACTGCAGTCGCCCCCGGCATATACATCGACATGGTTTGGATTCCATGCTAGGATATAATAGGGTTTACCGTCTTTTTTTCCAGACCCGGATCTTATGCATCAGTAGGGAATCAATCCAGATACCGATCAAAAAATCCATCCAAACAGGATCTATCTCGTGCCTGATGTATCATGTCCTGATCTAAAGCCCATATGCGAAGATAAGCAAAGCAATTATACTATACATCTCAAAGCTCATACGATGGCTACAGCCGAGATAAGGGACACCATATTCAACGGTACTGCCATGCTCGGTGTCAGGCTCACGATCGGGGCCATATTCATAGCTCATGGAATCACTAAATTCAACCCCGGATTTGCAGGATTTCTAGAGAGCAACTCTATTCCTTTGTGGTTGCATTATCCCATTGCGCTCGGTGAATTCATACCCGGAATATTACTAATAGTGGGCATTCTAAGCCGGATGTCAGGGGCAGTGATTGCAGCAATAATGCTGGGGGCTATCCTTGTAGTACATGGGACTAGTGCACTGACAGGAGATGATGGCATTGAATTCCAGCTGATGCTTCTTGCAACTTGTCTGTTGATAATGGTGGCAGGGCCTGGGAGACTCTCAATTGCCCGCTTTGCCGGCATGCTTCCAAGATGGCTGCACTAGATGATCTAGGCCCGTCGCAAAAGGCAATTATACTCTGCATTTCAAGCCCGTATTATGAATACGGCAGAAATTAAAGAGACCATATTTAGCGGCGCGGCCATGCTAGGCGTCAGGCTCACGCTTGGAGCCATATTCATAGTGCACGCGATTCCAAAGCTCGAACCCAGCTTTACCCAGTTTTTAGAGATGAAAATGTTTCCAGTATGGCTGCACTATCCCGTTGCGTTCGGTGAACTCGTACCGGGAATATTGCTAATAGTGGGCATTCTAAGCAGGATATCAGGGGCAGTGATTGCAGCAATAATGCTGGGAATATTTATCACGATAGACCAGTTTGTCGCCCTGACTGGTGATAAAGGAATGGAGTACCATTTAATCTTGTTTGCAGCCGCCTTGCTGATAATGGTCATGGGGCCAGGAAGAATATCACTAGCATACATGCTCAAAAGACTGCCAAGATGGCTGCACTAGGGTATCAGGTAATATTATCAAATGGTTTCATTACTGTAGGAATCTCATCTAATAAATCAGACGCAGTCATGTGAAGTCCCAGTCTTTTTTGCACAGCTTCTCCTGCAAGCGCATTAATGTATGCAGCAGCTGCTGCAGACTCGAGTGGGTTGCGGTTTTTTGCAAGCATTCCTGCAACCAATCCGGACAACACGTCCCCCGTCCCCCCTACTGTCATGGCAGGAGTTTTCTTTTGATGCACAAATGTAGTAGAGTCATCGGATATTACATCAGTGGATCCCTTTAGCAGTATTGTGATGTGGTTTTTTTTGGCACACTCTTGCACGATTCGTATGCGCCCAGATTCTGATCCCGGGACATCTATTCCAAAGATTCTCTTGAATTCTCCTGCATGTGGCGTCACTACTGTGTTTGTTCCAGAGATTAGCGGCAGCATCTCTGGGACCAGGGCGCTCGCATCAAGGGAGAGCCGCACGTCCATGTCAAGGAGTGATTCTACTAGACGTAATAGTGCCCCGCGCTCGGCTACTGCAAGCCCCATTCCTATTGCAGCAGAATGCAGGCCGTGCGGAAGTACACCGAGCAGCTTTACAACTGCCCCGCGCGTAAGCTTTTGATCTGCAAGCGGAATAACTATCAAGTCCGGCGATGCTGCACGCGTGGGGGCGGCATTTGTCTTTGGAACTGCAGTGTATACGAGATCCGTGCCGCACCGGAGTGCTGCAAGCGAGGAGAGAATGGGGGCGCCATGATACACATAGCTTCCTCCCAGTACTAGTACGATTCCGTTATCACCCTTGCGGGATGCAGACTTGCGTGCCGGGATGAATCTTCCTACCACGCTTGATGAGAGCTCTTTTGCAGCCATCATAGCATCCATGGATGTGGCGGCATAAATATTCAGTCCTGTGCTGCAGGCTTTGCCTGCTCTCTTCCAAAGTACGCCTTTCTTGCGTGGCACAGGTATGCAGTGTGCCCAATCCCCTGGAATGAGTGGCGCGTCTTGCCCTCGCGCGCCTCGATGGTGCGCAATATGTGCTCGGTGGATTCAATGTCGGTAAACTCGTTTTCAACTAGGGCCATGGTAAGTTTTTCTAGCTGGTTCATGGTGGGACAAATGGCAAAAAATGCCCCGCTGCTTTTCAGCATCTTTCTTACCTGTGGCAGTACGGTCCACGGATCCCCCAGATCTACTAGTGCCACATCCATCTCCTCTAGTGGCATCTCTTCTGTAGTCTTTATGTCCTGATTGTGCATTGTGACATATTTTGAGACACCTGCCCGCAGAATGTTTTTTTCTGCAATCTTGATAAACTTTTCATCGACATCAAATGTATACACGTGACCCTTTGGTTTTACCACGCCGGCTACAAACGATGTAAGCGAGCCGCTGCCTGTTCCGATCTCTAGTATCTTGTGGCCGCTCTCGATTCCTGCCCGTGCCACGATATATCCTAAATCCTTTGGATATACTATCTGCGTGCCATGCTGCAGCTTCATGATATAATCATACATTGTAGGTTTGAGCAGGTAGACGTACTTGTCCTTGTTTGTGACTAGCCTCGAGCCGTACTCTTTGCCAATGGCATCTGCGTGCTTTATCACGCCTAGGTGCGTATGCAGTGATTCAGTCTCAGATATGCGGGTCAGCCACTTTTTGGAGTGGTTGAAGTGAAATAGCACCGGTGAGCCGTCCTTTATCGTATCCATTATGCGTATCTTGGGAAATTTTAGATAAGAATCTACTGCTTTAACTCGGAAATACTAGGGTTCTTTGTCTAATAAGACGTTCATCATACGATACTGTAAACTTAACGTGGTCTATAGTGATGGGCAAAAATTCGTGAGTAAGAATTTGATTTTTCTATAGGATACTTGCCTTGTCTGTGCTCAAGAATATTATCGCATCACTATAGATATGAGAAGAAATACGGATCTTTTCTAGATTCAACTTGACAAAAAATATCGTCAAATTTAAAATACAAAGATATTTTTTCAAAAAAGAACATGTTTGAAATAAAACTCAGCATGAGGATTTTTACTGCAAAGTTTTTAACTAGCATGATATTCACCTATATAGGACATGAAATATGTTGTTGGAGGTAACCCTTGAAACCATTTCTAATGTATTCGTTGATTGGTGTTGCAGCATTGGCAGCCGTTGTTTCTTTTGTAGTAGTTACTGGATCAGATACGGTTGATTTCGAGAACCCAGAGTTTGAATATCTTTCAGAGGCAGAATTGGAAAAGTTGATTGATGCTTTAGTAGTGAATGAATCAATACTATTTGAAAACTCGATTAAAGGCTCACCATTTAACTATATTAATTATTCTGAATATGTAAGAGATACATGCCCAGATGAAAAAGGACTGTCTGGTAAAGATTGGTTTGTGTATTTTGATTGTATATGTGACAGGTATCCACAAATATTAGATGGTGCTAATTACTGTGAAGCATCAGTAGAAGATCTGCCGGGGAAGGCTATAGAGGATCATGACCCGGCAGGTGCGCCATAGTGGCCTTGTGTTCCAGTCGTCCTGAAATTTGTTTGAAAATTGTAGCTTTGAAAGCAATTTCTTTCAGAATAGCAACTTTGATGAATCTTTTCTAGTCAGCATTCACATCTATACAATTTCATAGAACTGACAATTACCAATTCCATTACTTCACACCTCTGCATCCTGCTAAGGCCGGGTATGCGTAGTAGTAATCAAAGAATTTGTTAAACGCCACGTGTTCACTTGTATTCATCAGCATAGTATCTATATTTGAAATATCATCACCAGACATCGCACCATCCCATTTATTGTCATATTCTTCAAGCTCCTTTCGTTCATGTGATGTCATGTTATTTATAATCTCACGAACACAGTCATTATCAATGACAGTAACGTAATCAATGACAGCATCATAATCAAAGCCAACATCGTAATCATTGCTAGCATCGTAATCATTGTCATTGGGCATATTAGTATAAACTATTGCTGATACTGCCACAGCAATGAATGCAAATACAATCAACGCATATTTCATACTATTCACATCTCACCACTCCTGTTGTTACCTCTGGCTTGTCTACCAAACTTCCTACAGTACCCGTTACAATATCTGCCACACCTTGTAACCCCTTTGTTACAGTATCAGACATACCAGAACCCTGTGATTCGTCAGAGTTTGCTTTTATCAATGCATTCGGTTCTGTTGCCTTATCGTAACCTGCTAGGACATTATAACATAACACAACCCTCTGTTTACAATTATTGTGTATTTTTATCATGTCATCTCCGTGTCAGTTGAGGTAATAAAGGTTGATCAAGACGTGACCGGTGCATCATCGGTTGATTTTACTGTTAATGTTACAAAAGATTGATTTTATGATATTTGTTAGATTCTTTAATTAGAAATCAATCTGGAGAATTGCAAAATCAATCTTTTGCACCACCCACAGTCGAATCAATCCATGACTCACCAGTCATGGAATGTTGGTTCCATTGAGTTATTGTTGTATAGACACACCCAGCCTCGATAACGTTACAGATCCCGAGCACTGTATTCAACATATATCAACTATGTAGAGTCTTTGATGGATAGTGTTCGAATATGTTATTGATGGCATGCACAGAGGCACGTAGCGCCCCCAATGCATTACAAAAAGGCAATATGAATAGTTCTTCAGTATGTGCCATCCTATTTCGGAGATACATTCCAGCTTCGCGTCGTAACAATTGTGATTCTGACATTCCATCCTTTATCAACCATTTTTCGATTTGATCCATGTTTTTAGGAAAATACGTATCGTTGACTGTTATTTTTTCAGATTTATCATGTGATTTTTTCATTCTTTGCATGCTTTCAGATATTTCACGATATGATGGATTTGTAAATTCTTGGATGATTTCAGAACCGCGTTTCAAAATTGCCTTGTTTCCCAAGGCTTGTACATATCCTAACTTTAATGCCGCCTCGTATGCAAACACAGCCGAACGGGCAGCAAGAGTAAGAAATTCGTATTTGAAAAAAGAGAATATTATCAAATCTTTTGCTCTTTGAAACTCATTTTTTACAGATTCAGGAATGTTTGATTTAAGATTTATTTCTACTACAGAACTCTGCAGTGCTTCTAGTGTTGCATCAGTTCTAGCATCCGGTACGAGTAATTTGTCCGGCGGTAATATGCCATTAGCATCCAACAAAACACGGTACATCTGACGAATGTATAAATCTGACTAATGAGTACACCGTTGCCTGATCGGGCGTTTTTACTGCGGCTAAGACGCGCGAGTGTTTTTATGAATTTATTATGACTGAAAACTGACTCAAACCATCCGAGTCTAACATCGACAGTGAAAACACCTGATCAGGCAACAGTGCAGATATGAAGTATATTTATAAACGATGTGTGTTGTGGATAGATATGAATGAAAACAGCAGTTCCAAAAGAGTTGTGAAGGAGGCTAGACCACCGATAGTTAATGCAGATGTGTTTATCGAGCCACAAGTAAAACCCCCAATGAGGAAAAATGATTGATGCCTTAGTAACAGGTGTAGTTGGATTTGTCGGTATTATTGTTGGTTGTGTTATTGCTGGCAGAAAAAG
Organism: Nitrosopumilus sp. D6; assembly: GCA_003724325.1. Lineage (GTDB taxonomy): Archaea > Thermoproteota > Nitrososphaeria > Nitrososphaerales > Nitrosopumilaceae > Nitrosopumilus. Next base: position 14,806 of record RHFD01000054.1, read on the forward strand.
AAAAGATGGTTTATTAAAATACTCGGCAGATCTTGTAGAATTACATGATGACAAACTTAAAAAATATGAACATGACGGAAATTATCCTGCTATATTAGATGATTTAGATCTGTTGCTTTCATATAGAAAGAATGATATTATGGATAAAGATGTTTTCCATAATGCGTATAGTAATGTCATGAAAAGATTTGCACAGAACGAAGGGGCATTGAGATATATAATAAACTGTCGTACAGAACATCCTGATGAAGATCTGTTTGATTGTATATATGATTATTGGAAAGAGTTGGGAATTAAAATAAAAATATAGATGATGTTTCCACCTAAACCAATTTCTACCATAAGACGTACTATACAAGCAACACTGATAGTTGTAATAGATTTTGTAATTATAGTTGTAATATCTGCGATATTGATACCGGATTGGACTGGTAAATATGAGTGATCCAGGTAGCAGGAAGTCAATTACAGGTTTTGAATTACCTATTTTTAACAGAACAAGATCAATATGTTTTATAGTCAGGTTTGTTTGAGCTCAAAAACTTTTGCGCAGTGCATGTTCAGGCATGATCTTAGAGCAGATGACAAAATAATTCAGAGATGAATCACAGACAGATGGCACAGGCAGGAGCGATATACGTGTTCAAGCTAAATATATCACTAATAACATTATTGAACTTGTTGCCAGCAGGGTCTCCAAGCTTGAAAATATCTAGAAAGGTTCTTTGGAATATAGCATTGTTTTGTCTATTATTATAGGATCTTTTAACCAGAGTGAATTATTTGAAACATTAGTCACATAATCCTTTTTTTTAATATAGTTAGAGCTAAAAATCATGTTATTACAGTACCATATACCAAAATCTATGTTTCGAGTGTTGTCTGACAAATGTAATATAATGTCCTCATCGTATGGACAGTCTACTTTCAATTCTAAACGGATCCCTGACAAATTGTTACTATCAAATTCAAAATAGCATCCAGAATATTTTTTTTCATTGATAACACATTGAAATTCCGGATTCATCTTATGAGGGTCACAATCAGGAGTAATATTTTTGGATTTGAAAGATTTTTGAGATACAATAGCAAACCTGAATAATTTTTCTTGTGGGTCTTTTTGATCTGCCCTAACACGTAGAATGATTGTTTTTGTGTTGGATGTATAATCACTAATTTTTGTTTCGAAATGATCATCATCAAATTTAATTGGCAATGCATCAACTTTATCTTGAATCGATTTATCAAATTTATTTTTTATTTCATAGGCATTGGGATCGATGATAACTAGTTTTTTATCTTTATTATCCATTATTGATTTTTCAAATATATCTTTAATAATAATGTCGTTAAATGCATAGCCTACAGCATACCAGTATTGTTTTTCCAACAATCCATATTTTAGATCTGCGAACAGGGAAGACCATGGATCCAAATAAAGATCTTTTTGTTGAATTGGAAACAACATGACATCATTACCGGGACCATATTTGCTATAATTAGACTGTGTTTTACGCATAATTTTACCTTGGTTCAGTTTTTTAGTCCAATCTAACGAACCATGTAATTTACAAAATGTCCCGCCAGACGGGAGAGGGTTAGATTCGAAACCATACAACTTAGATTGACCAATTTTTTGAAAATGATCGCTTAGAATAAGATGATCATCCCAAAAAAATTCAAAAACGTTATCATAATTTGTGGTATATGCTTTCCAATCGGCTTTCAATTTATTATTCTCCTCTATATCTTCATCATGTACGGTACTGTTACCTGGAATATGTTTAAAAAATGGAAAATATGTTTTTTTATATGTAGCACTCATATCTGAATCTTTTAGTTTACAAGCATTTTTTATATAATTGTGCAATTTTTGTTTTAACTCTTTGGCCGTATCTATATCATCAGGCGAAGATTTCATAAATTTGGAATCATCAGATATTTTCTTTGTGGAATACAACAAAAAAGGATTTATTTCATTTAAGGGTTTATTTTCAGCAATTCCTGTGATAACAGATAGCATTGATTCAATATCAATTTTAATCGAAGTTTCTTGTTTAAGAATATCCTTTATTCCAGTATAAAATGTGAATAATTTAGAATTTTTTTTCTCAAGATCTTGTTCAAATCCAGACATTATTTCTTGCATGGTTGGGATTCCGAATGGTTTTGATGTACCGGCTCCAAAAAATACAAGACTGCTCATGTTTGTGTAGATTCAAGTCTGGCATATGAGTTTTCTGAAACAATACACGTAAGAGATCAGGTCGGGCACAAGTCAACATTTGATGATCATGCAGATCCTTATGCAATGATCCCAGACAACGGACAATGGCAGATCAGACTGAGATAAAGATAATCCGCGACGAGATGCTCAAGCTTGCAGCAGAAATCGACAGATGCCACAGCAAAATATCCGAGATGCATGACACGCTAGACTGCATGACTCAGCTTTTGGCCGCGAAGGATCTGGAGATCAAGACCAAGGACCGCATCATATCGTACTATGAGAACCCCCATAGTCCGCCGTCGCAGAACTCGATTCTTATCTAAAAACTTAATTTTTTGGCAAAAGTGTCGGTAATTTTTCAAAAAAAGATCGCAAATGGTACTGTCACAGGAAAGGAAGATTGTGCAACGTTTTGGTAAAATATAAAACAAATCTCCACTATGGGATAACGCAGAAATGACTGTCGTGCTATACTATGATGCCTGGGCCCGATGGGATTGGAGGAATGTCTACCTTGTCGCCGGTTTTAGTGCATCTTTTTGCATATTCCCTAGAGTATTCGAGTACCATCTTCTTGCCTTCCTCTGGAAGATCCTCAAATGGGAATCCGTACTTGCATTCGGCAAACAGACTGCCTGGGGTAAAATACTCGTTCCTACAGTTGGAGGAAAACGTATTCTTAATCCGTTTTGGTGTGCTCGAAGTGGCCGTCTGGTTTGATTTTGAGGATATGTTCTTGTCCATATCTTTTTTCTACGTCTATTGCAACTTTCTTACTTATAAATTGCAGTGGAACGACTGCATCCAAATACTATCAGGTGGGCGTGCCCTAAGGATGATCATTTTTGGTATGCCAAGCCTCAAATCGTTCCCTTTCGGGAAAACATGGAGCTATGTCCCAACTGTTCTCTATGTCCATATTGCGTGCATGAAACGCGGGTGTGTCAAAAATGAAATGTACGTCGTGGAAGTTATCGGTTAAAGAAAGAATGATCTTTGGATCTGCATCGCATGATATTGTTATTAATACGGCACGTCCGTTGTTAACAGGTTCGGGGGGTTGCAGTTCACTGAAAATGTATTCTTGAAAAATAGAATTTTGTTCTCTCGTAAATTCACGTATCTCATCTATGTTTATTGTAGGTACAAGTGTCAAATATCCCACATAGATTCCAAATAAAAAAACCGATATAATCAATACAAGATAGCAAAATTTGTTCATATTAGACGACAATATTCATTACCTCATTTTTTGATCGAATGTGAAAAGCTAGACTACACATCAATTTTTATCTTCCCTTGAAGAAAAACACGGGGTTATATCCCAGCCATATTCAATTATTTCTTCATTTGTAAAATAAATCGGTCTAAAAGAAATATGCGTGGGATCATATAGAATGCTTGCAAATCGAATGGCGGCTGCAGGAGCATCGCATGATGTGTGAATTTGCACCGCCTGATCATTTTTGAAAAAGATTGGCGGATATTGTTCACTGAAAATTGTTCTGTTATATCTCGAGTTCTCCTTCATTGTTAGTCCTCGTATGTCCTCTAACTCCTCCATGTCTAATGGCTGTGTAAGCTGAATATGCGCTACATAGAATCCCATTAAAAAGGGTGGTATGATCAACAGAAGATAATAATATTTATGCATTTTGGGAACAATCTTGGTCAATGAATCCCAAGTCCATGGTACTGCTAGGGCATGTTATTATAAGAATGTATCTTTCATTCCAGCTTTGTGGAATAAAGCACTCCAATATTTAAATGTTTCGTTAACTAAAACGTAAGAGATCAGGTCAGGCACAAGTCAACATTTGATGATCATGCAGATCCTTATGCAATGATCCCAGACAACAGACAATGGCAGACCAGACTGAGATAAAGATAATCCGCGACGAGATGCTCAAGCTTGCAGCAGAAGTCGATTTGTATCTAAAATAGCAAAAAATAATTCGCAAATTACACGGCTCTGATTATCAGAATCACACCGTTAACAGGCAAACTGGTGCGTAATTCCATATCAAAAGCATGGAAAATAAAACAAGTAACACTGCATCAAACTATTTACCTATTGACGGCGTAGAAAACCAAACATTTAACCTACTGCCGTACCCGGAAACCATACGAAGCGAGTATGCAAAGGCGTCAAGGATGATAAACGTGGTGACCCACAGCCATACTGCCGTAAACTGCAACCCTGCCTGAGATGCTTGGCTTGAAAAGGTGGCAGGTATGGCACACGAGATGATGTACAGAATCCGCAACTGCGAGCAGGACAAGAGCGACCTAAAGCATGCAAGGATGATTGCCAAGCTAGAAGACAAGCTCGATGCAAGCCACGGGATCAACAAGGAGCTGCTCGAAAGGATAGACATCCTGCACGGAACCATAAGACAGCTCTCAGAGAGCGGGGCGCATATGCATGAATCGCGGCTTGATTATGACCAGCACGCCAATAAACCCGCACAAAAGAGTTGCAAAGTCAGGATTTCTGAGTCTGCCTGACGGGCTCTGGATATGCCTTTTTTAGCGCCTCTATGATCTCTGCCGGTATCTTTTCCCTGTGCCAGAAATCATACCTAAAGCCCTCCCTGATTCCAAACAGCGGTACAAAGTCATCTTCAACAAAGTCCCTCTTGAAGGGTCTTACGTCTACCATGACGTTTTTTGGGTTATTGGGATCCGGATGCATCAAGTATGAACTTCATGCTTGTTTCTGATATATTACCTTTTTTTATCGACCCAGCCTCTGATTCTTGTGGCAGATTTCTGTCCGTGCCGGACAAGTATATCTGCCATTTTTTCATCGTCCATGCCGTCGTCTACTGCGCAGACGGCATCAATGTATGTAGTGCCGCTCTCGCCAATCCATCTGCCGACATATGCCTCTATCCCCGCCTCTAGCAGTCGGGCATAGCCGATCTTCAGTTCGTCAGATACCGTGTCATTCCCGTTTGTAACTGCATAAAAATACACATTCTGGACGTCCTTTGAGTGCTTGAGAAACGCAGACAGCCTGTGATCCGGATCTCTAAAAGTCCATACCGCGCCATCTGAGGGGCTTAACGTGAAATTATCCTGCCCTACCGAGGATTTTAGGACACTGCTCAAAACAGCCGTCATGTGATCGATCTTCTTGTCCCACTTTAGCAGTAAAGCATCGTTGTGAGACGAACCGTCGTTGCCTTTCCACCGCATGATCCGTCAGTTCAGCAGGGATTTATAGGTCAATGTCTTGCATGGTACCATACTGTGGCACACATAAAATGAGGAAAAGGTGGAGATAATGCGACTGCAATGTCTTCAGCATGGACTGCGCCTTGCGCCAGAAACAGCGAACATGTCAGACCCAATTCCCTCTAGGGGCAGTTCCTCGGCAAATCTTCTACCTGAAAGAGCCCGGAACCTGCCAGTCAGGGCGTATCCATGGTAATAAGATCCAAGTTTTGAGACTGTTCTGGACAGGGCCGGACTGTCAGGAAAGGTTATACAACGTTCTCTGATCAGTGCTATGGAGGTTTGTTGTAGTGAAGTTCTGCCCTGAATGCGGCAAGGATCTAAAGGGTAGCATAAAATTCTGCCCTGAATGCGGATTCAGTCTAGCCAAGATGGTCGGCGCCGCCGTTCAGGAAAATCTCGATCAGGACGTAGAGTCAATAGTTGACGAGGACATACTTGAGGCGCCTGCCGAGGAAAAAACCGCCAAGGAGATGGGCTCCAACTTGGAGGACGTCATGGAAAAGATACTCTCAAACAGAGGGTTTACCACGAAAACTAGGATCAAATTGAGGGGAGCGTCAGGGCAGTTCAACGAGATCGATGTCATGGCCAAGAGGGGCAAGCAAACGATTGCCGTAGAGTGCAAGAACTATGCAGAGTCTGCCAAGATAGGAATCGAAGCGATGCGCGACTTTAGCTCCAAACTAGATGATCTGGGAATAAGTGAGGGACTGTTTGTCACCTCGTCGGATTTTTCACAAGATGCGATCGGCTGGGCCCAAAACAATCCCCGATCCAAGAAGATCAGGCTGTGGAATGGCACCGATCTTTCCAAAAACTTCCAGTCGATGGTTTTAGGCCGCAAGGTTGGTGACATGAAAAAGTTCAACGACTGCCTCAAACCGCGCGACACGATCGAGTCCTATTCTGAGATCCTGCTTCAGAACAAGGACAGGATAGTGATATCTAGGCGCGAACTTGTCTTTAACCCATACTATATCGTACAGTTTACCATCCGAGACCAGTGCAAGATACCCGACAGGCAGATCTACACAATACACGACACAGGAACCTATTTTGTGGATGGCTTTACTGGTGACATACTGTACCGTTCTAGCGACAAAGGAGATGAGACGTTTGTGGAGGAGGACGAGCAGAGGCAGATCAGTGAAGATCTAAATGACATCGAGTCATACAAGACAGTCGAGGTAGTAGAGGCACCCGGTTCTGAAATAACGGCGCCTGAACCGGGAAAGAGCCGCAAGGACGTCGAGTTTGGAGTCAGGCAGAACATAATAGAGGAAAACACGCAGAATATAAAATACACCGTGAGGGGGCGCAGAGACGAGAACGACAAGGAGAAAAAGTACAAGTACGTTCCATCCCTCAACACCGTGCAGCTGCACTCCAAGGTTATCCGGGTTCCGAGACTGAGGATCGAGTTCAGTTCCAAGGAGTACATCTATTCGAGGGTGATCCTACCTGCATCGGACACGACGCTTGTCGATGAAATAGCCGAGTGCAAGCACATACTCAAGAAGAGACAGACATTCGCCGTGTGTGATGTATGCGGAATTGCCAAATGTCAAAAGGACATTGTTGTCGACGACTCCGGGGCATACTTTTGCAAAAAACACGCTCCTGGAGAGGCCGTAGAATCCAAAAAGAAAGGATCCATTAGGAGCCGGTTTTTTTACAAATAGGAAAACGTCCCCCAAATGCTAGTTTTTCTGGCAGTCAGTCATTCCTCGATAGTATGATCCTTTATCTTGGATAGCACTTCGGTATTGTTGTTAAAGTATTTTTCAGCTACTTGAAGATTCTGCATTGTACCAACCAGCGTCATCTTTAACATTCATGGATCACCCATTATTCTGCAAGAATGAAACTTGTGCCCCTCTGAATAAGAGGGAGAGCCAAGCATGATGCCAATCTATTGCTTTACCGACAATGTTGCAAAAGGTTGATTTAATGATATTTGTTAGATTTTTTAATCTGAAACCAATCTAGGGAAAATCATGAAACCGATCTATTGCTCCACCTGCAGCGAAATCAACCCACCAATCAAGACAATCTTAAAATCCCACCACTCCAGAGAACACACATGAAGATGCGCGCAATGATACTAGACAAGTGTGCCCCCATAGAGAGCAGCCCGCTCAGACTAGCAGAGATAGACAGGCACGAGATACATAGACCCGATGAGATACTCATAAAGATAGAGGCCTGTGGCGTGTGCCACTCGCAGCTGCATGGAATAGAAGGCGACTGGCAGGACATTGGAATTCCACCCGTACTTCCCACAGTCCCCGGACACGAGGTGGTGGGAATTGTAGTAGAGACGGGAGCAAATGTTACAAAATTCAAGCCAGGCGACAGGGCAGGAATCACACCACTACTAGAGGCATGTAAAAGTTGCAGATACTGCAAAGAGGGAAAAGAGTATCTCTGCGAGTCATCAATTATAACCGGCGAGTCACTGCGCGGGGGATACGCAGAATACATTACTGCTCCAGAGGACTTTGCAACAAGGGTACCAGATAAGATGAAACCTGAATATGCCGCTCCGCTGTTTTGCGCAGGAATCACTGCATACAAGGCAGTAAAGGCAGCAGAGCCGCAAAACCATAAAAAGATTGGAATATTTGGAATCGGCGGGGTGGGTCACATGGCAGTACAATTTGCAAAAATGCAAGGCTGTGACGTAGTGGCAGTATCAAGGAATGAAAAACACCTAGATGTGGCGCAAAGACTCGGGGCAGCACACACCATTACATACACAGATGACCATGACACATTCCTCTCTAAATTAGAGTCAGAGTGCGGGCTGCTTGATGCGGCAATTGTGTTTGCACCATCTAACAAGGTAACAGATGCTGCTATAAAGTCGGTAAAAAAAGGCGGCATGATTGTGATTGCCACAGTAGGGGAAAGACCGGCATTCATGGCATTTGAGGAAAAGACAATACGCGGTACCCTGATAGGATCAACTGCAGACATGGAAGAAGTCATACACTTGTGTGAAAAGGGCAATGTAGAGGTGG
>RHFD01000097.1 GCA_003724325.1 Nitrosopumilus sp. D6
GGAATTCGGTGCCCTGCTCGTGCGTCACCCCCGGAGGAGCAGTGATGGTAGGTATGTCATTGTCAGGTGTGAGAGTAACAGTTATCGACGTTGTAGTGCCTTCAACAGTGCATGCATAAGCCACCTGTGTGGGATTTGCCGCATTAGCGTCATAGGTTGTGGCAGTGTGGGCGTGTATGGTACTACCCTGCTTGCATACTAAAGCACGTGGTTTACACCACGGCCATCAGTATATCCAAACTCTACAGACGGGGAGACCTGTGCAGAACCGACAGAACATTCGATGATTCTTGGCGAGGCAACCAGCTTGTATCTAGTGTCTTCCACTCCTCTGAATAGTCCTGTACTCCCGCTTTCGGGATTGAGAATAACTGTAACCGGTGGAAACCGTTCACCTCTTTGAAATGAGTCAAGTGTCAAGTAAATCGCAACAGTTATCTCGGGATGATTTATGAATATCTCATTTGCTCCGGTATTACGCGCATGATTAACCGTCGAATGGATGGGCTTTATGGTGTAAGAGTCATTTGGCGGATCTTCAGAGATTGTACCCAGAGTAGCAATGGGGACAGTTATTTCATGTACACGATGACGGGGCGCATCAAAGTTATAGACTGCAATTGACATGTCTGTGGATGCGGCAGTTATCTCATAGTATGGAATTTTGAGATGTGTTGAATCAGCGCCGGAAGGAAACATAAAACTTGCAGACAGACCGTCACTTGTGAGTGAGGCAGTGCCATCAGACGTGGCTGAAAAAAGTCTTGATGCTGCACACGCATTGGCGACTGTATCTACTGACTTTAGATACAATGGCGCCCCCGTGTCAAGCGTGGTGAGGGCGTGCGCGTGTTCAATACCAGATAGTGCAACAATGATACCAAGCACTATCAGCGGGACTAGAATTCTCAGTCTACCCCCCCCCCAAGCTTGTCACCAATCGTAACACACTGTGGATACCTCCGCATACCATCATGGGTCAAATCCCGTCATATAAAAACAAGTAGAGCAGATTTGTGCCTAAACCATATGAAAATATTAATCCCGGGCTTTAGTTCCAGACATTATTTTCTGATCGCAGTACTCTAGCGCACAGCAAGAGGTCAGGGCGCTCGTGCAGTTTGACATCGTCTCAGGTATTAGATTGAACCACTGCCTGACTTTAAACATCACCGTGCCAGACCCGACCTCGCACCATAATGACTTGGAAAATATTACAAGCGCGACAGGACATCAAATAACGGGTAGAAAGTGTTGAGTGATTCAAGTTTTGGAGAGTACGAGATGTACAGTCTAAGCAAGAGAATCATGACCGCATGCGCAGGCAGCACGGATTCTGTAGAGCTGGGAAATATTGCATTGCAGATAATATCGATTAGAAGCAGGATGAAAAACAAGATGGTACGCGATCTGCCAGTATACAAAAAGACAGAGATTGAAGAGAAACTCTCCTATTTGCAAGAGCTTGAAAAATCCCTCGTATCGCTGTATTTGCGCAACAAGATAAAGCCCATTCAAAGCGAATCTCCAAGACACAAATACAAAATCTTTACTAGACATCATGGACGAAACCACGATTATTAGTTCCAAAGATTTAGCAAACCTGATTGATCAGTGTAAAAGCGACATACGTAATGGTGGCAGAGCCAGACTTTGTGTAGTCAGTGTGATGGATGCCATGGCAGAATGCAGAGGCTCGCCATATATTCATGTTTTTCCGCTTGCCATTCTTAGTTTTTCAACAGAGCTAGTAAAGGCGCGCGAATTAACAGACATTTCCATGCCGGATCGAATACGCAAGTCACATACAAAACTATTAGAATCTGCATCCGAGCAGGGAATCAAATCCCTGACCATTTTGAAAAAACAGCCGTGTGAGAATCCAAAAATCGATTACGAGGAACTCATAAACTGCAGGGCTATTCTTTCAGCAGGCCAATATACTATCCAATGGAATAAAACGGTTCGAACAATCAGAAGAGGAATAAGTGCTAGGAGTTAAAGCACTGCAGACATAAGAGGTCAGGTCGCCTCTAGCAGCTGATCCATCACGTTCATCTTTTTCTCCATGTCATGGTACACGTCATTAGTATGCCAAACATTCTCATGCCGCCTGTGGTGGCAATCCTCTGGCGTATCCTGCGCTGTATGACCACTCTGCGCAGCATCCTTTCTGATTTGTTAGCTGACGGCATCCCAGGATGTGTAACAAATGTAAACATAGGCGGCGGCATTAAGTGTGACGCCAAACTTGTGTCCCGCTTGATACACCGGGGCAATGCCTCTGACACGAATCTACAGTATGTCGCGAATCTTTTGATCCGGCGGGGCAAGTTTTGCATGGAGTAATTTCTGCAGCTTTTCGTGCAAAACCACCTCGCGTGATCCGCCTTTTGCCAGAACTTTTGATTTCCGCAGCATGTGTGCCCAGCACCGCTGTCTTACCTTTAATGAGCCGTACACGACGTACCAGTCACACATAATGGTTTTCTCAAAATACGGGAAATACTAGTACAGTATGGCGCTGCCGCGAGTCGGAGCCATTATCAGGGATACTGCATCGCCAATGCACACACATACCCCTGTCTGTCGACTTTTACTGCAAGCTTGAGCATCTCGTCGCGGATTATCTTTATCTGTCGGGCCTCCATTGTCCGGGATCATTGCATAAGGATCTGCACGATCATCAAATGCTGACTTGTGCCTGACCTGACCCCTTACGCTCGAGCCTCTCTACGGGGTACAGCAGACCATCAATGCTTCCCAAGAGTATCGGCATAGCACTTGTGTTCAAACCGGATGCGACCTGCTCCATCTTCACTGATGTGGTTACTGCCAGGACGGGCAGATCCTGGATTGATGATACGGTAACGCGTTTGATGTTTGATATTCTGTCAGACTTGGCAGAACCCTGTTTGTCCATCATGGCAGTTTTACGCTTCTTCATTGTGATCGCCTGTACACATAGAGCCTATAATGAGTGGGTTGTATCATAACAATCAAAGGCGTCCAGTTTGTTAATCCTAGTCCCAAGATTTTGCAAGCCTGTTGCACTCTGCAGACTCTTTGTGCCTGCCCAGATTCTTAAGAATACTAGCCTTGGCTAGCAGCGCATCTTGATTACCATGCCATGCTTCCAGTACTGCATCAAAACAATCAAGGGCTTTTTCGTACCGCTCCATGCGGACAAGGGCGGCGCCCTTGGAGAATAGCATGCCCGGATCACCGGGACGCATGCCAAGCGCTTCTTCAAAACACTCGAGTGCCTCTTTGTGACGCTTTAGCGTTCCCAGCGCCGTACCCTTGTAGAAGAAATCTATCGGACTCTCGAGTTTCACAGTCTGTATCTTCTCAAGATATGAATCAGCCTCTGCTTTGCGTCCCAGATCTGCCATTGTAATGCACATGTTAGCCAGTGCAATCACGTCATCAGGCCGCAGCTGTAGAATACGAGTATAGCATTTGATCTCCTTGTCTCTACTGCCTAGGTTGCCAAGGGAGTGACCCAGTTGGATCAATATCTTGTGATCGTCAGGCCTTGCCTCAGCAAGATCACTTAGACACTCGACTGCTCGTTTGTGCATTTGAAGTGCGTTCCATGCAATACTCTTGTTGTACATGATGTTGTGTGATTCTCCGGCCATGCTGAGCACGACGCGCATAATTTTTGTGGCTTCGTCCCGATTGCCAATATTGGCCTCATATGTAACCTTGGCAATGTCAATGTTTGACGAATTTTCAAGGACAGACAAATCTAATATGCGCCTGAACAGAGCACTCATTACCTCATATCCAGTCAGTACATCAAATAGTGG
>RHFD01000055.1 GCA_003724325.1 Nitrosopumilus sp. D6
GTGTTCTGGAATGTGGTGTTCCGGGATCGTGTTGATCCGGGAGAGTAGTGTTCTGGAATGTGGTGTTCCGGGATCGTGTTGATCCGGGAGAGTAGTGTTCTGGAATGTGGTGTTCCGGGATCGTTTTATTGCAAGATGGTATGATCCCGGGATGTGGCGTTCCAGGATCGTGTTGATCCGGGAGAGTGGTGTTCCCGGATCATCTTTGTCTTGACAAGTGATGAATTCAAGATGATCGCATGTGGACTGATTTTAGCAATTATTTGAGTATGGCTAGTTCTCGCTCTTCTATCTCTTGAGATCTCTCAATGTCGCCCTTGATAGATTTTATATAATAATCCAACCACGACAGCACGTTTTTGTCACTTTCTTTTTCTTTTAATTTTTCAAATTTTTTCTTCTTTTCCACATAGTGTGTAATGGCCGAGCCACTCCATGCCTCGTTATTAAAGTTAATTGCCAGTTGCCTGTGAACTTGTTCTTGATCTCCGTATCTTGTTAGAAACTCTCTGACTGTTTCAAATTTTGCCGGCAAGAATTTTGCAGCATAACCTGCCCTAGTATCTTTATCCTGCTCTATCCACGTGATGACTTCATCAGTGGGAATTACAGGCAAGACACCCTCACGCAGTCTTGCCTCTCCTTGCAGCCATTTCTGTATTGCAAATGCCCTCTCGTCAATAGGAGGCCCCAAGCACGGGGAAATTATATTCCATGTTTTTCGAGGCCTGATTCTTGTTATTTCATTTAGAACTTCAAATATATCAGATCTGGAATAGTTAAAAAAATTATCTTGACCCATGTTTTCAATAACAATTTTCGCAATTTTGAGAGAATCATCAGGATATTGTCTCGTAAATTCAAGCGCCGTCTCCTTCCAATAGTGTGATGCCACTACATCATGTAATGTGACACTTTGTTCGCATGTTAGGGTTTTGTGCAACAGTAGTCCTAGTGTTTCCTGTTTTGGAAGTGGTCTTTGCTTGTGATGTATGAAATAAGAATGAAAAAGATTCATCGCAATACTGGTTTCAGTAACATCATTTCCATTTGTCAATAGCCGGATCCATCCAAGAATCACATCTTCAGAAAGATTTACAGTCACACTGCCGAACATGAACATCTTTAGGACAGTACGATGGAACTTGCCCTCGTTGATTCCATGGCTGATTTTTTCAGCCGTTGCATCAGTCATCTTGGATCTGCACATGATCTCAGGTAAAATTCTGCACAGTGCCGGATCGGCATAGATTTCATCAAGTGTATCCTCATATTTTTGTGGATCACTTTCAAATACATGCCGCATGTATCCTTCGATGAAAAAACCACTTGCCTTTTTGTTTATCTTTAACGCATCCATGATTATCTGCAGCAATAAATGATTCTTGTCTTTTTTTGCCAGATTGTATCCAAACACATATCCGTATTTTGCCTCGTCTGTTACCAGCCAGTCAAGCTCCGGCTTGAGATTTTTGGGATCTAGTGCCCTTGCAACCAGTCCGTCAATTTCAATTTTTCGCGGGTCTACATTATCTCCGGTACTATAATTTATCAGAATATCCATTCCCACATATCGCCTCATCAATGAATGAAAGTCAGTTCCGGTAATGTCATCTTGGATGGCATGCAGTGTTTTCAGTATGTCAGGATTCAAAGAATTCTTTTCAAGATCAAGAATTCCGATTATTGTTTTTATCAATTTCTCACCGTCCAGATGGTCATCGGCGTATAGTTTTTTTATCATTTCTAACACCTTTGCATCCAGTCCCGGAATCAATATCAAATACCTGAGGCTATCCAGTATTATTTTGCCGATCTCGCTTTGATTTTTGTCACCATCCTGTCTCACTAGTAGATCAAGAATTGATTGATAATATTCAATTACTTCCATGTCTGATTCTTTAGTCCACAATTTGGGATGCTTGTCAAACACATCAAAGTTTGAAGTCATGATTGAGATGTGTGTCTTTTGCAGTGCCAAGCTGCATGCCTTTATTCCGACGTTTCTTTTATGTGCAGAATCTGACATCATTACAAGATTTAGTGCCGGGATTCTGTTCTTGGGGGAGACTTTGGTGTGCGCGGCTCTTCCTGATCCCGGTACAAAAAGGTCGCAAAATACGCCTGTTGCATTGTTTGCATAGATTTCATTTTCTGCCTCTGCCAACAACAGCAAGAGAGCAGCAGCCCTCTCAAAATACTCCTTGAACATGGCCATTCTTTCCAAAGCGCGAACCACCCCTCGCCTCCCCGTTGTGAATTCCAGCAAATCCTCCCGGGACTGTTTTTTTATAGTTCTTTCAAGGCAGTCGAGCGCAGACGAGGGATCTGTTTTACTCAGGGTTAAAAAAAAATCAGCCCCAAGACGCGTCCTCAGAGTTTCATTATTCTCAAACAACCCTCCTGGACTCAGCAGTTCTCTTACCACTTTGCTTGCCTGAGAAGATTGTTTTGCATACTCAAACATGCTACAATACCAACCAAGTAGAACTTGTGAATCATCCCCTGTCAGTGACGACATGATTTTAGGTGCAAAATCTTTGCCGTATTCCTTCCACCATCGGGCCCAATAATAGATATGCAGTACCTTGGGTGTGATGTATAGCGTGGAGGAACCCTGGAGAATCCTCATCTCTTTTAGTTTTTGAACAGTGCGCCTGAATACGGCTGGTGTGATATTACTCTCAGCTGCCTGGATGATTTCTGCAATCTTGTCACCTTCGTTTTTAAAGTTTCCCTCAAAGCCAAATCTTTTGAAGAGGCTCAACCAGAGCATGACTGTCTTTCTGTTTTTGAATTCTTCAGTTCCAGATAGTATGGATCCTGCAATGTATCTATCCCACACAGGTACAGTATCAGGTGATCTGAGTATTTCCTCTGGGTGTAGTTTGAGATTTTCGCCAACTATGTGGGCTGCACGTGGTGAAGGTCTGCACATTTCAATCCATTGATCCAATGAATTCCCGCCACGGATATAGGATTCCAGTATCTTGCCGATTTCGACATCATGCAACTCTGGCAGATCCAATTTTGTGTCAGCATTAAACTCGTCTGGTTCATTAAAAATTGTAATTAATTTAATGGCCGGACTCTTGTGTTTTAGCATGTTCCACAACCTTGTTTGATGATTATAGTCACATTCATCGATGACTAGTATGATGTTGGATTTATTATCAGAAAGTGAGATCTGGCTGCGAAAGTTTTGTTTTTCAAGCATTTCAGGATTTTCACAATAGATTACATGGGGCTTTAGATCATCAACTTTTGTGGCCTCTAGTACAAGTCTTGTTTTCCCTATTCCAGGCTCTCCGATTATTCTTAAATGTACGGGCTCGTCATTTTTTCTTAGCTCTTTTTGGACATTTTGGATAAAGCTGTGTTGTTGTTCTCCCAGATGTGTTTTGGGCACCATGTCTGCAAATTTTGACCATTCCTCGTGAAAATGAAATACGCCCAGTGGCGTATCAAGGACGTATAGTCTCAATGATGGGAGTATTTCAAGAAAACCTAGAATGGTATTTTGACGCCATATCTGGATTTTTGCATTTTCATACTGTTTTGAAACAGTAATTAATTGTTCTTTAAAATTAGTTTCAAGCTGACCATCTGTACTGTCTGGATTGTCCCAACCGGTAAAGACTATCACAAGAGTCCCGTTTTTATCCAAGCATGACTTGATCCTGTCTTTTAATTCATTTGAGTTCTCTTTGAGCAAGATTTGCTTGATGCCGCTGGCATTGTTAGTAAAATTTCCTGATTTTATCTGGTATGCGGTAGTTCCATTTTTGATTATTCCATATTTTCCGTCTTTTTGAGCATTGCTGACCTCTGCATCTATTCCGCCATCAGGTATGTTAATTTCGGCAGGTATGTTGATCTTGCTGGGCTCAATACCTGATGCATATGCATCTGCCCAGATCAGTTGTCTGACCAGATTTACTGCCTTGCTTGGATTTAGGCCTTGTAGTATTTCT
Organism: Nitrosopumilus sp. D6; assembly: GCA_003724325.1. Taxonomy (GTDB): domain Archaea; phylum Thermoproteota; class Nitrososphaeria; order Nitrososphaerales; family Nitrosopumilaceae; genus Nitrosopumilus. The sequence continues at coordinate 3,975 of RHFD01000055.1, forward strand.
GGAGTCACCTCAAATAACGACATATCCTCATAGTGTTATACTGGCAAATTTATTAACATATCGTTTGTGAGCCTGTCCTTTTTATGCCCCGGATCAGCACCATCTGCTTTGCGTCGGCTCTTTTATTTTGAGGTAGCCTATAGAGGGTGTCCTTTTGCAGTTGGATTTGACTATTTAGACAAATACAACATTGGTGTTCCGGGATCGTTTTGATCTGGAATGTGGTGTTACGGGATCGTTTTGATCCGGGAGAGTAGTGTTCTGGAATGTGGTGTTACGGGATCGTTTTGATCCGGGAGAGTAGTGTTCTGGAATGTGGTGTTCCGGGATCGTGTTGATCCGGGAGAGTGGTGTTCTGGAATGTGGTGTTCTGGAATGTGGTGTTCCGGGATCGTGTTGATCCGGGAAAGTAATATTCTGGAATGTGGTGTTCCGGGATCGTGTTGATCCGGGAGAGTAATATTCTGGAATGTGGTGTTCCGGGATCGTTTTGATCCGGGATGGTATGATCCCGGGATGTGGTGTTCCGGGATCGTGTTGATCCGGGAGAGTAGTGTTCTGGAATGTGGTGTTCCGGGATCGTTTTATTGTGAGATGGTATGATCCCGGGATTATCTCATGGCAGAACAATTATCCGGGAACAGAAAAATTCACACTATTCCTAGCGGTGCGACTTTAGATACTCTAGTGCCGCAAGCTCTGCGACCCGCAGTTTTTCAAGTATTACCGGATCTTGGAGTTTTTCAATCTTTACTGGTGCATCAAAACTAAACGATTCCCCTACCGTGCTTTTAATGGACTCTGCATCAAATACCAGCCTTGCCTTTTCTCGCTCGTACTCGATAAGATCTGCAAAGTTGCTGTGCGTCCTAGTCATCACCTTCATGTCCTGATCCTGCAGCCTCTCAAAGCCAGCATGAGTCAGCTGGAACAAAGAGCCGTACGAGTTTTTCATCCAGACGTACCCGTCTGGGTCAGACCACAGATTGTATCTGCGATCCTGCTGTTCTAGACGTATAATCTCGGCTGGGTACTGGTTGCCTTTTTTAAAGTAGACAATGGATGTCTTTGCCGGTAATAGTGACTCGCCTGCAAACTCTACCCCGTCGTTTATGTAGGTAGTGGTGGCACGGCGGTCAATATCCATTGCAGAGATTGCCAGGACGTCTGACAATAGGGGCGCCATTATCCTGAAGTTAATGGTAAACTCGTGACACTTTATCTCTTGTATGGGGTTGCATTTTACCAGTTCAACTGATACCGTAGTGGCCTCTGGATCCACCAGATTCTCCTCTTGGTCATGTATTATACCAACAATGTCGTACTCTGCAGGGTTTTCATAGTTTGCCTGTAACTTTACCATAATGTCTGACTCTGCGTCTGTTGCGCGCGAGATTTCCGGCACTCCCAGCGAGAACATTACAGAATCAAGACGCTCTTGGGCATACACCTTTAGTTTTACTGTATTCTCATCGCCTATTACAGATGTGGTGCGCGTATAATCCACATGGTAATTATCTGTAACATCAAATGTGCGGTCATTAAAGGAGAATCCCTGTCTTACCAGCTGGACATTGTCTGCCCATGTCCTGCCAAATGTAGGATTTAGATGCCAGTCATCATCATCACCACCATTGTTTGAAGACTTTCCCACCTTTGCCACTTTTTGGAGTCCTATTTCTGGAGCTACCTGTCCCACTCTACAGGAATTGCCAGCTATATCAGATAGTGCTGGAAGAGGGGTGGAAAGCTTCTCTGTAACATTACCAACACCTGGTCTTACGGCATATGGCGTGCCTCCGTCAATCAGAAACGTGTTATCTACAAAAGAGGAAAATGTGTTATAGTGCTCAAGTGATATACCTTCCTGATCTATCGCCTTTATCATCGTCACAAATGCCGAATCAGCAAATTCTGCCCCAACAGACTGCTGATGCGGGGTAATTAAAATTTCATCATTAAAAGGATCATCTGAAAAAAGCATCACAGTCTCTGGTGAGAGATCAAAGGTGACCATTCTCTTTTCATTGTCATCTTTATTTTCATCTACTACAAGGGTATAATTGTAAAATGCCAGATTCCCATTTGGGCCGCTTATGACATAGTTGGTAATATAATCGTCAGCTGGGAGGCCATGGTAGCCTGTCACCATTAAATCCAAAGAGCCATCAAAATTGTAAATTCCACTTGCAACCGCACGAACTTCGTCACCCTGATTATCGCACAGTGTATTTACCTCTTCAACCACGAAAAACTCTGGCAGTGCCTCTGTTTGGAGATCAACTGCATCGTCTGTCATAAAGCATGCAGTTGGCGGGATGAGATTGTCCATGGTACGCAGGGTGACGTTGCCATCAGTTGGATGCACGAGTAATGTTGCTTTGTCCTTGGGTGTTAGCATTGTCAAACCAGTAAAAGAAGAGAATTTTTTATAATCGTCATAGTCAATATCATCCCGAAGGATGGCCTTGACATTATTCGCAGTTCCATCGTAAGTTATTGGAGTTTGCGTAAACATTGCATATATCTTAAAACTAGTACTAGATATATCACCGTCAATTATCAGATCTACAACATCTCTAGGTATTATAAAAGATATATCACTCCCAACAAGCGTATAGTTGAAGATGGCAATTTCAGTGATAGGCGTCTCTATAACTAAAAAACCAACCTCAAGAGCAAGCATTGTACTAATGGCGTCAATAGTAGTAATAGCATCATTCATCTCTATACTGATAGAGCCATCAATGTGATAGATTCCTTCAATGTCTAACTCACCCGCAAGACCGCTGCATTGTGTTCCATGACTAATATTTAGTAGATAAAATCTCGAGGGAGGTAGTATCTCATCTTCAGTCTGTGCATAAGCATGCTCTACACCAGACAGTACTGCCAGCGAGACTGCCAGAATGACTGCCATCTTTAACAGTACCCCCTCCGTACAATGCCGAAGTGCCATTTCCATTGATTGAATGGAATAATGGATGTTTATAAACATACTCGATCGACTGACTTTGACACGCACAAAATCCCGTCAGTAGACTGCGATCAGAGTTCAAAATATTTTGCATCCGGATGTGGCACCACTATTGCCGCAGTAGACTGCTCTGGGATTATCTGACCTGCATCAGTTAGTGTCATGCCAGATCTCTCCGGGTGCAATAGACTCCACACCAGGCGGTGCTGCAAAATATCAGGACAGCTGGCATACCCCCAGCTGTACCGTAGCCCGCCCTCATCTAGTTTGAGCTCGGAGTTTATGCGGCGGTTTGTCCACTCTGCGAGCGCTTCAGTTGCCTCTACTGCCAGGCCGTGCAAATAGTACGAGTCAGTGTAATAGTCGTCTCTGTTTAAATTCTCAATGGCATCAGCTACCCTGCACCCCATGGTGACTGCCTGAAACGCCACAACATCCCGGGATCCAAAATAGTCAGCAATACACAGGTGCTCTGGACGCGACGAGCGCGGAAACTCAAATGTAACACTACCAGAAGCATCATACACTATCAGCTTGCCGTCTATACCCTTGCACTCAAAGTACCCGTACACTGCCTGTGGTTCAAACAATTTTTCCCTTGTTATCCTTGCCTTCCACTGGTTTAGCAAATCCTCGTGCGCGTCTTGCGTCTGCGCAGATGCTTTACCGCGCACACCCCACGACATCTTTAAAAGTGACTTTTTATCCACCATACCCCATACCTCGTCCATCTTTATCTCTGAGGATAAATGCACCACATCCATACTATCCGGGATAGGCCTCTGCACGGGAACAATCTTGCTTTTTAAAAGATGTGATGTATTTTTTTGCACAGGAGTCCTGTCCTTCCACTCTGCGAGTCGCTGCCTCCACTTTGCAAGCAGCGCATCTTTATCAGAGACTAGCGCATCCATAGTCTTTAATCCCTCAAACATTGTATTACAGTAAAACGCCCCGGACTCGTAAATATTACCTTTTTTTGCAATACGGTTGATATAGTTTGTATTAATTGCCGCACCACCACAGAGAATCGGTATTCCAAGCGAGTTTTCCCGCGCGTAATCTACAAACAGCTCCATCTGTTTAGAAGTAGCAACCAATAAAGCAGAGAGTCCCACTGCGTCTGCATCTACCTCTTTTATCTTTTCAAGGAACTTTTGCATGGGTACCTGCTTGCCTAAATCATACACCTCGTATCCATTGTTTTGAAATATCGTCTTTACCAGATTTTTTCCAATATCATGGACGTCCCCATACACTGTCCCCAGGACCAGCTTGCCCTTGCTTGTGCCCTGTTTTTTTAGCAGGTATTTTTCCAGCTCGTTTACTGCAGCCTTCATGCATTCTGCAGACTTTAGTACAAACGGCAGTATCAGCTCACCAGAGCCAAACTTTTCACCCACCTCTTTCATTGCAGGTAGCAGGTCCTCGTTGAGTACCTTGATGGCCCCGTCATGAGTCACATCCGGTGAGGCATCAAGGGAGAGCCGCTTGTTGCGCCGAATCAGTGTATCATTACCTAGGCGCTCTGCAATTGCCTCTACCACGTCATCTTCAATGCCGTCTTTGAGCCGGTGTACAATGCGAAAGTATGCCCGCTTTCCCGGAGGCAGTGAAGGGTCCACGTCAGTCTTTTTTGCCTCACCGGGACCTGCGCCAGTCTTTTCAAAGTGTGCAATGAGGTCTGTGAGCGCATCAGGATGTGCATTAAATACAAGGTCTTCTGCAAGCTTTGTCTCTATGTGGTCTATCTCGCCGTACGGGACGATCTCTTTTGCATTTACTATTGCAGAGTCTAGTCCCGCCTTTAGCGCGTGATGTAAGAATACAGAGTTTATCACCCTTCTTGCCGGAGGCGAGAGTCCAAAGCTGATATTTGAGAGTCCCAGCGTGGTAAAGCATCCCGGGAGGTGCTCTTTAACCAGACGTATCCCCTCTAGTGTGTCATTACCGGAATTGATTTGATCTGCAGTACCCGTGCCCAGCGTAAATGTCAGTACATCAAAGATAAACTGCCCTATGTGCAGGCCGTACTTTTTTCCCTCTTTGTATAAGAGCTGCGCAGTTTCGAGTTTTTGCTGCGGCGTCTTTGCCATGCCCTGCGGCCCTATACACATTGATACGGCAGGAATGCCATACTTTGCCATTATTGGCGCGAGCGCCCGGAACCTGCTGCCGTCACCTTCGAGGTTTATCGAGTTGATTATAGGCCTGCCGGGAATCTGCCTCACTGCAGACTCTACTACATCGGGGTCAGTAGAGTCAATTACTAGTGGCGCCTCTACCTCGAGGCTGATCTTTTTTACGAGTGTGGTCATGAATTCAAGCTCGTTTGTGAGTTCAGTGGTTGCGACACACACATCTAGACAGTGCGCGCCATCTTTTACCTGGTTGCGCGCAATCTCTACTAGCCCGTCATAGTCATTTTCTAGGACCATCTTTTTTGCCTTGCGCGAGCCCTGGGTGTTGAGCCTCTCGCCTATTATTAGAGGGGGCGGCTCTTGTCGCAGATCTACTGCCTTTAATGCAGAGCTTGTACGCGGGGTATCCATCATTATTGCCTGTTTTTTGAAATACTTAACCGTTGGTCTATTATCCTGCGCATCTCCCGTATGTGCCGGGGATCAGTCCCGCAGCATCCGCCTATAATGCGCACGCGCTCATGCCTGTCCAAGAACCCGCCGAGCGCCGCTCCCATCTGCTCGGGCGTCATCTTGTATACTGCCACACCGCCGTCATTTTCTGGCATTCCGGCATTTGGCACTACTAGTATGTGGTGGCGCTGCTCATCGAGCCACTGTATACTGGGAGTCATCTCGACTGGCCCCGTCGAGCAGTTGAGTCCAAAGACGTCAATTCCCATATCAGAGACAGTAGTGTATGCAGCTTGAATGCTTGTTCCAAGCAGCATCTTGCCGTACTGATCAAGTGTGGCATTGCACATTATTGGCACGCTGCGACCGGTCTTTTTTATCGCATCATGGCATGCCTCTATTGCAATCTTTACCTCTAGTATGTCCTGGCTTGTCTCAATTAGCAGCGCATCAACTAGACCCAGGATTAGTCCCTCTGCCTGGAGTGAGAATGCCTCTTGTATCTCTCCTAGTGATTTTTCTCCAAGATCCGGATCATCAGAGCTGGGTAAGAATCCAGACGGGCCCATGGAGCCTATTACGTATCTGTCTTTGTATTTTTCACACGCCTCGCATGCAAGCTGGGCAATCTTTTGATTCATCTGTATTGTCTGGTCTCCAAATCCGTACTCGTCAAGCTTTATCTTGTTAGAGCCAAACGAGTTTGTCTCTATACAGTCTGCCCCCGCATCTAGATAGCTGCAGTGTATCTTTTTTATCCACTCTGGATGCGTCAGTATCAGCCCGTCATTAAAGCCGTCCTTGCCGTCTGGAAAGTCCTCTGATACCGGGTTCATCTTTTGTATCTCTGTTCCCATGGCCCCATCAAAGAGCAGTACGCGGCTCTTTAGGGCATCAAGAAACGGCTCTTTTTGGCTCACAATACATCTCATATGAGCCGAGTTTAATTTCTTTTGTCCCAATTGATTCAAATTAGAACCAGACAGGACATACCACGGCATGGGCCATTCTGTTAACAATTATATCAGATGTGCCACCTTTTTTCAAAACTCTGGGCTCGGGATGATCTTTGTATTTATGCCCATAATTGCAAAAGAGGCGACTACATCTATCTTTGAGATAGGCATAATCATTGCATCTTTTAGCTTTGCACAGATACTCTCAGAGCTGTACTTTGGGAGGATCTCAGACAGGTATGGACAAAGACTGCTCTTTATTCGTGCAGGTTTTGTGGCGTGCGCCATTACCTTTGGGCTCCACTATCTTGCAGAGGATTCTACCACGCTGTTAATTGCCAGGGTCGGGGCAGGCATCACATACGGGATAATGACTCCTGCAATGCTAGCATACGCGTACGAGGCAGGCCGCGAGAAGAAAAAGGTGGCATCAGTGGTGTCGTTTCACGCACTCGGATGGCTTGCAGGAATCGCCGCTGCAGGAATCACAAACGATACAAAGCTGATATTTCTAGTCGCCGCATGCATGTTTGTAGCAGGGTTTGCAGTATCTACTAGACTGCCAGATACTAGGACCATACAGGAGAGGGCCCCGGGCACCACAAAGGGGATAATATCTAAAAACCGGTACCTGTTCTTGGCGCTGCTATTGCGGCACATTGGCGCAGCATCTGTGTGGACCATTTTACCACTAATGATAATAGAGCATCTTGGAGGGGAGTTATACCACATATCAATAGTGTATGTTTCAAACACGCTTACTGCCTTTGTAGTAATGACGCTCATGGCAAGCCGCATCCACATACCACACATTACAAAGTTCAAGATAGGCATAGGGATGACTGTGTTTGTCTTTGTGGGTCTCTTGTTTGTAACAGAGTGGTGGCAGGCCATGCCGTTTATGGCTCTAGTAGGCGGCACGTGGGCATTTTTGTACATTGGGGGCAACTTTCACCTCATGGAGAATAATCCAAAGTCTACTAGTACAGGGATATTTAGCTCTACCATATCCATTGCAACAGTCATCGGGCCGATAATCTCAGGGAGCATTGCATTTGTGTACGGATACTCGACTGTGTTATACTTTGCAATAGCGATAATCATTGTCGCGTTTATAGTCTCACTCTGGGCTCCCTACAAAAAGACAATCACTAGATAAGTGCAGTGTGTTTATTTCAGGCTTTTTGGTAGTGTATGGTTTTGAGTATTTCGGGTATTGGCAGCTCTGGCCAGCATGAGTGATCCAAAGAGTCAATGGTAGGTTTTGGATTACTTGTTTTTAACAGAACCGTGACTGGCACAGTGGTTTGTGTCTAGTGATAAAAAAAGTATCGTGCCACTTGCAAGTGTCAAACCTTGCACTAGCCAGTATAGCATCCGTTACCTATTACCAAAGCGCAGTACGTCTTCCAGTTGAAGGCAAAAGTCGTGCCCACACTCAACGCAACTGCAACTGCCGCAGCCACTCCTACGATGACAATCTTTCGTTTCATACCTCTAGTACGGAATACTAGTATATAACCATTACCGATGGAATACGATCAAGTCAGGCACGATGTTTAAAATCAGGCATTGATTATAGTGCCTGGGATCTGTACACGAGTGGCCTGACCTCTACACCCAAGGTCGCCTCTAGATAGTTCACACTCTTGCGCCATGTCAGATACATGCCAGAGATTTCCCAATCCTGGCATAGTAGAAAAACAGCCGTGAAGTGCCTACCGGAGACCCCAGCGCGACATGACCTTGTGCTCGACTCTTTTAAACACAATCCCATCAACTGCAAGCCCTATCCCCATTATTACCAGCATGATTGCAATTACATACGAGACGTCAGTTAGAGAGCGTGCAGCATACAAGAGGTGCCCCAGGCCCAAAAACGCAAAGAGCAGCTCTGCCCCAATCACTCCCCTCCATGCAAACGCCCAGCCCTGCTTGAATCCTGCAATCATGTACGGAAATGCCGCAGGTAAGAGCACGCCAAATACCAGCTGCATCCCCCGCGCCCCCATGTTCCTTGCCGCCTCGATGTAGTGCGGATCAATGTTTTTGACCCCCGTGTACGTGTTTATCGTGACTGCAAATATTGCGCCTATTGCCACGACAAATATTATTCCGGCATCAGAGAGGCCGTACCATAATATTGCAAGCGGCACCCACGCAATGGATGGTATGGATTGCAGTCCCAGTACCAAAGAGCCCACCGTCTGATTTACCACCTCGACTCTTGCCATAAGCACACCTAGAATCACGCCGCCTGTAATAGCTATTCCCAGCCCGACAAGCAGCCGCCACATGCTAGTTGCAATACCATAGAATAGTCCCCCATCAGTTATCCCGTATGCAATGTCTTCTACAACCTCGTAGGGGGATGGAAATACATTAGAGGGCCACACTCCTGCCATGAATACTAGCTGCCACACAATGAGAATGCCGGCGTAAAATAATATCCGGTGTGGCAGATACTTCAATTTTGCACCCCCGGATCCCGGAGCGCAGCAGTGATCATATTTTTGAGGGGGACAAGTGATTCATCGCCTCCTGCACGCGGTCTGGGAAGATTATTTGCAATCTCTTTTTTTATCACAGACGGCCTGCTTCCAAATACTGCTATCTTTGTGCCAAGTACTGCTGCCTCCTCGACGTTGTGCGTGACAAACAGGATTGTCTTTTTTGTCTTTTCCCAGACTAGCTGCATCTCTACTAGCAGCAGGTTTCTAGTCTGCTCGTCGAGCGCTGCAAAGGGCTCATCCATTAGTAAGACGTCTGGATCCAATACTAGTGCGCGCGCAATTGCCACTCGCTGCTTCATCCCAGTGGATAGCTGGTACGTGTAATAGCCTGCAAACTTTGAGAGCTGCATCATGTCAAGGTATCTCTTTGCAATCTTTGAGCGCTGCTCGCGAGGCACTCCTGCCATTTTGAGCCCAAACTCTACGTTATCTTGCACTGTCAGCCACGGAAATAACGCCCCCTCTTGAAACACCATTATCCTCTCAGGCCCGGTCTCAGTGACTGGCCTGCCATCAAAGAGAATCTGCCCGCCATCAGGGGACTCGAGTCCGGCCACAATCCTCAGAAACGTCGACTTGCCACATCCAGACGGCCCGACTAGGCACACAAAGTCGCCTGCCTCTACCTGCAAGTCTACCCCGCCTAGTGCCTGCAGATTATGCGAGTCGCTGTTAAAGTTTTTTGTAATATTGTGCGCCTCTAGCTTCATTGTACATCATCCCCGTAAAATATTCCCGACAGGTCATAGCCGTGCCTGCCAAGATACCCAAGCTTGTCTGCCTTTGTTGCAAACGAATACACGGAATCTGCCTTGGGGTCTGCCGTGATTTCAGTGTTTGCAAGCGCCACGTCAACTATTCTATCAGGTAATGGCCTGCCAAGGTATGAGTTTAAAAAGTCATTAAAGGAATTGCGCGATTCTGTAGGATTTTGATTTATCCATGATGCAGTATAATTGTGCGAGCGCAGCAGCTCTGATATTATCTCGGGGTTTTTCCTGACATAGTCAGTATTTGCAATTAACAGCACGGATGCAAACTCACCGTCAGGCCACAGCTCTTCTTCGTGGAATAACCGCTTGCCTCCAAGGTCCTGCTCTAGTATGGTGGCCCACGGCTCTGGCACCCATGCCCCGTCTATCTCGCCTTTAACAAACAGCGTATAGATATCCGGATTTGGAATGTTGTGAATAATCACAGAGCCGCCTCTTTCTGCGGGGACTAGTCCGTGCGCTGAGAGCGCGTCTCGCAGCGAGACGTCCTGCGTGTTGCCTATCTGCGGTGCTGCAATCCTCTTTCCATCAAAGTCTGAAATGCCATATACATCAGAGTCAGGATGCGCCACAAAGCTTGCCCCGCCGCTTGCGGCGCCCGCAAGAATTTGCACGTTTTTATTTGCAGAGTTTAAAAACCCGTTTATTGCAGGACCAGGCCCCACATATGCCACATCAATTGAGCCCGCAAACATTGACTCTATTACCTGCGGTCCGCTATCAAATATGCGGGTCTCTATCACCCCCACATCCTCAAAGAATCCGCGCTCGACTCCCACTATGGGTATCGCATGACCCACGTTTGCAAAGTATGCCATGCGCAGCTGCGCCTGCTCTCCGCCTGAATATGCCGCCACTGCCAGTACTATCACGCCTGCCAGCACCACCGGTACCACTACGGTTATTTTCATAAAACAGCGTTATATATGACGGTTAAAAGAGGATCGGATTTTAGCTCAAGCTAGTATGGCATGCGAGCCTGACACAAAAAGATAAATTCCAAAACACAGCGGTAAAAACGTTTTATGACTGGAAAAGCGGTTCTCGCATTCTCGGGCGGACTAGACACATCAGTAGTGGTAAAGTACCTCCAAGAAGAGCACGACATGGACGTAGTTACAGTTACAGTGGATGTGGGCCAGGGAGAAGACAGCAGGGCCGTGCATTCAAAGGCAAAAAAACTCGGCGTAAAAAAACACCACACCATTGATGCAAGAAAAGAGTTTGTCGCAAAATACGTGATACCATCCATAAAGGCAAACGCCCTGTATCAGAAAAAATACTGCCTGGCAACTGCGCTCGCAAGGCCGCTCATTGCGCAAAAGATGCTAGAGGTGGCAAAAAAAGAAGGCGCCACTGCGCTGGCGCACGGATGCTCTGGCAAGGGAAACGACCAGGTGCGCTTTGATATTACACTGCGTTCAGGCTCTGCGCTCCCGATAATAGCTCCTATTCGCGACAAGAACCTAGACCGCACCACAGAGCTGGCGTTTGCAAAAAGACACGGAATAAACATAGAGTCAGTTGCAAAAAAATACAGCATTGATCAGAATTTGTGGGGGCGCGCAATAGAAGGCGGCGTGATAGAAGACGCATACAAGGAACCACCTAGTGAAGCATTTATCTGGGTAAAGACAAAAAACCTGCCTGACAGGCCAGCGTATGTGGAGATCGAGTTTGCAGGCGGCGTGCCGGTAAGGGCAGACAAGATTAGAGGGGCGCAAGAGATAATTCAATATCTAAACAAAAAGGCAGGCGGGGCCGGAGTCGGAATCATTGACCACATTGAAGACAGGGTGGTAGGGATAAAGTCCCGCGAGGTCTACGAGACACCTGCAGCATTGTGTCTGATAGAGGCCCACTCTGATCTTGAAAAGATGGTGCATACAAGCCATCAGAACCGCTTTAAAGGAATGGTAGACGAGCAGTGGGCCCATCTTGCGTACTCGGGGCTCTGGCAGGATCCGCTCAGGGCAGACCTTGACGGCTTTATCAACGAGTCGCAAAAGAGCGTTTCAGGCACTGTGCGCCTAAAGCTGTACAAGGGCTCCATGAGGGTAGTAGGCCGCAAGTCCTCTAAATCACTATACATCCGGGATACTGCCACGTATGGCGCCGAGTCCACATTTGATCAGAGACTGGCAGTAGGATTTGTGGAATTGTGGGGAATGCAGTCAACAGAAGCTAATAAATTACAAAAAAAGAGGTCAAAAAAAATATGAACTGCCCAGAATGCGACGCGGGACTAGACATTCCAGCTGATGCCACAACAGGCGAGATAATTGCCTGTCCTGACTGCGGCGCCGACTTTGAGATCGCAAAAAAAGACGGCTCAAATGTCGAGCTAAAGCAGGCAGAAAGCGTAGGCGAAGACTGGGGAGAGTAATGTCCCGGGTATGCATAGTTTTTGACCGCCTGAGAACCGAGGAGAAGATGCTTCAAAAAGAGGCAGCAGGCCTCGGATACGAGTGTATAATGTGCGATGCAAAGACGGCACAGATAGATACTGAGAAAAAGGCAGGAGATGATTTTGGAGACGTTGCGCTAGAAAGATGCGTGAGTTATTTTCGAGGACTGCACTTTACAATGTGTCTGGAATTTTTGGACGTTCCCGTGATTAATGAATTTGCAGTAGCAAGCGTGTGCGGTGATAAAATGTTCATGACTGCGCGGCTCAAAAAGTCCGGCATTCCCACCCCCAAGACATACTTTACATTCTCAGGCCAGGCAGCAGCAGAGAATGCAAAAAAAGTGGGATATCCGCTGGTCATAAAACCCGTAATTGGAAGCTGGGGGCGCGGTGTGATGCCAATAAGAGATGATGATGCAATGGATGGCATACTAGAGATTAGAGGAGTAACTGACGGGCCTCATGACCGCATATACTATCTGCAAGAGATGATAAAGAGGCCGCCAAGGGACATTCGGGTAATTACCGTGGGAGACCAGCCAGTAGCTGCAATGTACCGCAAGTCTGCAGGATTCAAGACAAACCTGGCACTTGATGGCCAGCCAGAGCTCTGCAAGATTACCGGCGAGATGGGTGAGCTTGCAGCAAGGGCATCGCAGGCAGTAGGCGGCGGCATACTAGGAGTCGACATGATGGAAGACGAGTCAAGGGGCCTGCTGGTACACGAGGTGAATAATACAGTAGAGTTCAAGGGGATTGCCAAGGTGGCAGAGCAGAACATTCCAAAAAAGATGATAGAGTTTGCCATGAATCTCGCTAGGAAATAAATTATACTGCCCTGCGAGGAGCCATATCATGAAGGTAGGAGTGGTTGGCGCATCGGGGTATGTCGGGGGAGAGACGCTCCGCCTGCTGGTAAATCATCCAGAAATTGAGATTGCCATGGTGACATCAAGAAAGCACGCAGGCGAGTACCTGCACAGGGTGCAGCCAAGCCTAAAGGGCTTTACAGATTTGGTATTCTCAGAGCTAGACTATGATAAAATTACCAACAACTGTGATGTAGTATTTACTGCAGTCCCGCACGGGACTGCCACAGAGATAGTAAAGGCACTCTATGACAGGGGGGTAAAGGTGATAGATCTGAGCGCAGACTATCGGCTGCATGACCAGTCGGCATATGACAAGTGGTACGGATGGGTTCATCCGCATCCGGACTATCTGCCAAAGTCAGTATTTGGCGTGCCCGAGCTGCACAGAGAGCAGATAAAAAAAGCCCAGCTTGTATCATGTCCTGGATGCATGGCAGTCACATCCATACTTGCGCTAGCACCACTAATCAGAGAAGACCTGATAGATACAAAACACATTGTGGTGGATTCAAAGATAGGCTCGTCTGGGGCAGGCTCTGGTTCTGGGACTGCGCATGCCATGAGGGCAGGAGTCATCAGGCCGTACAAGCCTGCAAAGCACAGGCACACAGGCGAGATAGAGCAAGAGCTCAGCGAGATTGCAGGAGAAAAAATACGCGTCTCAATGAGCCCGCACGCAGTAGATGTGGTCCGGGGAATACTATGCACCAACCACACATTTATGAAAAAAGACATTGATGAAAAAGAGCTCTGGAAGATATACCGTCAGGCGTACGGCGAGGAATCATTTGTAAGACTAATTCGTGACAAAAAAGGCCTCTACAAGTTTCCGGATCCAAAGTTTCTAGTAGGCTCTAACTTTTGCGACATTGGCTTTGATATTGACGAGGATAACAACAGGCTCATTGCACTTTCTGCATCAGATAATCTGATGAAGGGCGCAGCAGGCTCTGCGATTCAAAACATGAATGTAATGTGCGGATTTGACGAGATGGCAGGATTGAGGTACACGCCGCTTACCCCGGTATAGCCATGATAACTATAAAGATAGGCGGAAGCGTCGTAGATGACTTGCACCAGTCTGTAATATCTGATATCAAAAAGGTGTCAGAGTCAGAGGGGGTAGTAGTGGTGCACGGCGGCGGCAAAGAGGTGACGCGCGTCTGCGGCCAGCTTGGCAAGGAGCCGAGATTTGTCACATCTCCTAGCGGCATAAAGAGCAGGTATACTGATTTAGAGACAGCAGAGATATTTACCATGGTCATGTCAGGCAGGATAAACAAGGCAATAGTGCTAATGCTGCAGCAGCACGGCATCAATGCAGTAGGCATCTCTGGAGTCGATGCGCGCACTATTCAGGCAGACAGGAAGAAAAAACTCATCATAATTAATGAAAAGGGCCGCAAGCAGGCAATTGACGGAGGCTATACAGGCAAGATAACTGGGATAAACTCTGCATTCTTACAGTCCCTTTTGGGGCAGGGCTATGTGCCAGTCATTGCCCCCATTGCAATCAGCGAAGAGTCAGAGTTTCTCAATGTGGATGGGGACAGGGCTGCCGCATACGTGGCAGCAGGCATTAAAAGTAACAAGGTGTTATTTGTGACAGACGTGGATGGCTTTCTCAAAGACGGCAAGCTCGTGCCAAAAATGACACTTGCAGAGGCAAGAGAAGAGCGGCCAAGAACAGGGCCTGGCATGGAAAAAAAGATTCTCGCATCCATAGAAGCACTAGAGATGGGCATTAGTGAGGCATTGATTGCAAACGGGCAGAGGGAAAATCCCATATCCTCTGCCATATCGCATGAGAACTGTACGGTGATTAGTAATGAGTGAGGACAGATACATGGGTAATCTCTATCAGAGGTTTCCGGTAATAGTGGAGAGAGGAGAGGGCGCCCGCATCTGGGATACAAACAAAAAAGAGTACATTGACTGCATGGGAGGGTACGGTGTGGCACTAGTTGGGCACTGCAACAAGAGGGTCAATAATGCGATAAGGAATCAGTTAGAGAAGATAATTACCGTGCACAGCTCACTATACAACAAGACGCGCGAAGAGTTTCTAGAGACACTAGTAGGACTTGCGCCAGACGGATTAGAGCAGGTCCACCTTAATAACAGCGGGGCAGAATCAGTAGAGGCTGCAATAAAGTTTGCAAGAAAGTTTACCGGCAAAAAGGGAATGGTTGCAATGAAGGGATCGTATCATGGCAAGTCATTTGGCGCCCTCTCACTTACATACAATCCAAAATACAAAAAAGCCTTTGAGCCGCTAGTAGAAAAGGTGTCCTTTGCATCCTTTGGAGACATTGGGGCGCTGCGAGATGCCATGGATGCAGACACGGGACTTGTAATTATCGAGCCCATACAAGGCGAGAGCGGAATCCATGTGGCGCCAGAGGGCTTTTTGCAGGATGCAAGAAAGCTCTGCGATGAGCGAGGGGCGCTGCTAGTATTTGACGAGATACAGGCAGGCCTTGGGCGCACTGGAAAGATGTGGGCATGCGAGCACTGGGATACCACCCCGGACATAATGTGCCTTGCAAAGGGGATTGCAGGCGGAGTGCCAATGGGCGCGACTCTTGCCAGAAAGGATATAGTATCTAGCATCTCAAAGGGCGAGCATTCATCCACGTTTGGGGGCAACCCGCTCTCGTGCGCCGCAGGCACTGCTGCGCTAATGGCACTCACAAAAGACGGCCTAGTAGAGAACTCGCAGAAGATGGGCGCAGTCTTTGCAAAAGGTCTTGCCAGACTAAAGGAGAAACATCCGATAATCCGGGATGTGCGTGGCAGGGGCCTCATGATAGGAGTAGAATTGAGATTCGAGGTAAGAGACGTGCTGGCAGATCTCATAAAAGAGGGGGTCTTGATGCTGTACTCTGGCAGGAACATACTGCGGATTCTGCCCCCGCTAGTCATCTCAGAGTCAGAGATAGCGCAAGTTTTACATTCCCTTGATGTAACACTTGGAAGAGAGGAGAAAAGACGTGGTACACAGTGATACAGTAGACAAGAAGATAATTGGCTTTTTGAGGGAGAACTCGAGGGAGTCTTTTGTAGACATTGGAAAGAGGCTGAATCTCTCAGAATCAGCAGTCAGGAGGCGCGTAAAGAACATGACTAGCTCTGGCGCAATCAGGAGGTTTACAGTAGAGCTAGGAGACGAGAACACGACTAGTGCAATAGTGTTTGTATCAGTAGATTCTGCCACAGACACTGCAAAGATATCACAAAAACTCACAAAGCTAGAGGGAGTCAGGACTGTATACGAGATTACAGGCCAGTACGACATTACTACAGTGATTACTGCAGATACCATTACTGCAATTAACCGCAGCATTGATGCGCTGCGCAAGATCCCAGGTGTGGTAGATACAAACACTGTCATTATACTCAAAAAAGTAATCTGATGTAGCGTTTGGTTGATTGTGCATATTTACAACGATATTAGGATCAATTGTTATGTTTTGTACGAATATAGTACAAATATGTTTATAACTAGTACAGTCCTCAACGAAATCAGCAATGAGGGACCCAAACTATTACGCAGACATGTACAATGCGTACGATAAAGAGCCAAAGAAGATCAAGGTGCTAGATAGCACCCTGAGGGAAGGCGAGCAGCACCCCGGCGTGTCTTTTACAAACAAGCAGCGAATCCAGATTGCATGGATGCTAGACTATTTCGGAGTGGATCAGATAGAGATATCACCCATCGTCTCTGCTGCACATAAAGAGGCAACAAAGACGATAATAAAGCAGGGGCTTCGGGCAGATATTGTATCGCATGGCAGGGCGCTAAAAGAAGACGTTGATGTCTCAATTGACTGTGGTGCAACGTGGTGCGCCGCGTACCTTGGTATCTCTGATATCCATCTGCGCGACAAGTTGCGCATATCAAGACAAGAGGCGCTAGACAGGGCAATCGATACTGTAGAGCATGCAAAAAAGCACGGCCTCAAGATTAGGTTTACAGTAGAGGATGGCAGCAGGGCAGACCCAGAGTTTCTAGTTAGTGTGTGCAAGGCAATAGAGGGTGCAGGCGTCGACAGGATAAGTCTGCCAGATACAGTCGGGATACTCAGGCCTATTGGCATGTATAACTTTGTCAAAAAGGTAAGGAGTATAGTCAGTGTGCCCCTTGATGCGCACGTGCACAATGATATTGGGTTTGCAGTGGCAAACGCGTTTGCTGCCTGCGAGGCAGGAGTGGATCAGATACACACCACCATAGACGGCATTGGAGAGAGGATAGGAATCCCGCCGCTTGCCGAAGTTGCAGTTGCACTCACATACCTGTACAAGTCGCCAAATGACTTTAGGCTCGATATGCTGCTTGATCTCTCTAGACTGATTGAAGACTATACCACCATACAACCATATGACTCAAAGCCCATCGTGGGCTCATCAGCATACAAGCACAAGGCAGGCACGCATCTTGCTGCCATACTACGGAATCCGGCAGCGTACGAGCCGATTCCGCCGCGCGCAGTCGGAAATAAGAGGAGGATAGTATTTGGCGAGCTTGCAGGCAAGACGGGGGCGGCATACCTCATGTCCCTTTTAGGCCTAGAGAAAGACGAAGAGGGCGCAAAGGCAGTAGCTGCAGGACTCAAGGGACTGAGAATGGGGGATTTAATCGAGATACCACTAGAAGACAGGCTGGAGAAAAAGATTACAGAAAAGGACTAGGATTTTTGGAGGACTAGCTCCCATTGCGACCATGCACCTTTATCCGCGGCGCGCGCAGTCGTATCCTCTACTATATCACCTATAAAGTCAAAGCCCTTGCACAGTTTCGCAATGTCTGCAAGCGAGTAAAAGCAGACATCAAGATCTTTTTTTGGTCCCTCTTCATACTTTACTGTAAACCCGCCAGAGCTGTTTTTTTCTGAAAGAGTGTGTCTGAGATACATCTCTGTCGAGCTAGAGTTTACGCGCAAAAACAACAGACCACCCGGCCTTAGAATCCGAGCCGCCTTTGCAAAGTATCTGGCAGTCTCTTTTTGTGTCCCGTGCTGGAAGACCTGAATTGATATAATATACTCAAAGAGGCCTGCGTCATAATCTGCAAAGTCTGCATGTATTATTTTGTCTGCAAGCTCGGGTGCGCGCGCAGACAGTATCTGTATTGCAGTATTTGATATGTCGATTCCTGTAATATCTAGTCCCGAGTCTGCAAGCGGGATATAGTTTCTGCCGCTGCCACACCCCACATACAGACCCCTGCCTGCCCTGATTCGGGGATTTTCTGCAAGCGTCTGCAGTATGCGCCTGACAAACCCGACACACGGCTCGTCTTGATACCTGCCCCCTTGATACTCTTTGTCCCATGCGGATGCCGGATCTGCCATTACAGACGGGTATGTGCTCCAGATATTTGAGCTTACAGCAGAGAGCTAGGTAGGCTATCCTCCAAGGAATGAATAGACGATCCCGCGATCCACAAACCAGCCCCTGATCAGTTATTGGAGGGGGAATC
>RHFD01000098.1 GCA_003724325.1 Nitrosopumilus sp. D6
TTGTTTACTATATGATATGATATTACCCATAAGCCGCGCATTCCACACCATACCATGAGAGAACTCGCAGTGCTAGTCGTACTCTTGAGCCTGGTCTCGTATGCCCATGCCCAGGAATACTATGACACGCCACATTCGCTTAGCGTGGAGATAATAGATGACTCGCAGTTCGTATACAGGGAGAACGGATACACGGTAGTAGTAGGCGAGGTCAAAAACGGGGACTCGCACGCGTTTGTTGGAGATGTCCGGCTACAGGTAAAATTCTTTGGTGGCACTGGTGATGTGCCGCTTGATATAGTGGCAGGAAATACCACGTTACAGGTCATACCTCCAAACTCAAAGTCACCGTTTATGATACGTTCTGCTACTCCAGATGAGCAAATCACCGATGTGTCAGTGTCGCTTGCAGGCTTTGATGGATCCGGCGGCAAGGCAGAGGGACTAATGATACACAGCACAGACGTGATTCACGAAGAAGAGCTGTCAGTCAAAGGGGTGATAAGAAATTCCGGCCCCGAGCGCGGCGTGATGGTACATGTGGTGATTTATGACGGGTTTGATCCCCCCCGCGTACTTGGTGTGGAATCATTTGACATTGGGGACATGCTTCCAAACTCCAAAGAGTCCTTTGAGTTTTTGAGAGCAGTGGATTACCGGGCAGTCTCGCTTGTAATGCTTGCAGAGTCTGACTCGTCATACACCAAGAACCGCGTAGAGGTGGTGATTCCGCAGTCACAGGAGCCAAGAAATGTTGCGCAAATCACCGATGTACCACTAGTGTATACCACTGATAAACCAGGCGAGATTCCAGTAGGCAGTACTGTCAGGATTGACGGCGTGATTGACTCTGCATCAGATGTCATGAATACACAGTACGTCTATTATGTCCAGATAAAAGAGTCCGGACAGCTTCCGTATGTGGCGTTTCTCGGGTTTACAAAGGGAGTGCTGGGGGACGGGATAATCCCCTCTGTATACTGGACGCCGGAGAACAAGGGACTGTACTTTATCGAGACGTTTGTGTGGGATAGTAACGGCGTGCCGTTAGCCGAGCGCGGTCCGTTCAAACTGGTACTGGTAAGCTAATGATGGTCTCTGCTGTGGGCGGCACGTTTGATATAATACACAGGGGACATCTTGCATTGCTTGGGTGCGCCCTAGGAATATCAGACACGGTGATAATTGGACTTGCAAGCGACGGGTTTGCGCGCCGGCGCGGCAAGATGCCAGAACACGGATATGCAGAGCGCCTTGAAAACCTGCAAAATACAATACAATCAAAGTTCCCCGGGAAAAAATTCGAGATAGCCATGCTTGATGATGACTTTGGGCCTGCAGTACTAGAGGAGCGGGTAGCGATGCTAATAGTCAGCGAGGAGACTGCTCACAAGGGCGATGCATTAAACCGGCTTCGCGCAGAGCGGGGCGTGGGGCCAGTGCAGGTGGTAATAGTCCCAATGGTTGCAGCCGAGGACGGCTCGCGGCTCTCGACTAGCCGCATTCGCGCATCAGAGATGGATTCAGAGGGAAGATTGACTAGATAATGCGATGATTTTGAGCCTCCCTGCTAAAGGCATACCATACAGTAGATGCTGTGGCAATAATCGGCGAGATGATGAGGACAATAGACGAGGACGTCTCGGTGCTCAAAGAAGGCCTGCAGCCAGAGCATCTCTCCTACTGGTATGGCGTGCTGATATCTGAAACGATAGACATGGCTCCCCCGTGGCTTGAGGACAAGATAAAGGTGGTACAAGACAAGACACTACCTATGAAGTTCAATCTGGATATATCAAAGAGGGCAGTCAGGTACTTTATGGTGGCAGTAGATGACAATATTGACAAGATGCCGTACTCGACCCGGCTCTACTTTCTAAAGGTTCAAGAGATAATGGCCATAGAGATGGACAAATCCCTGGTGTAAGGTATCTATATGCATTGTTTGTGTAATGTTTGTGAAGGCAAGGTCATATCGTAATATGAGATCCAAAGATGAAAAGCCGTCTTGGGCAAAGACGCGATCCAAGCCACCTAGCCGGGGCGGTACTAGCAGGCGATCCGGGGATGAAAAGTTTCAGACATCCCGGGATGACAAGCCATTCAGAGGACGATCCGGGGACAGACCATTTCAAAGATCCCGGGATCAAACCAGGGATGACAAGCCAATCCCGGGATCAAACCAGGGATCAGCGGAGGGACTCGGACAAGTTCTATCGCGCCTTGCAAGAAAAACTCTATGAGATTCTGGGGGATAAGACATGCTCTGGCTGTGGCTTTCGGGATGAGAGGGCGCTCAAGATACGCAACATTCGCAACCAGTCAGACATTGGCCGCGGTAGTTCCGTATCATGGGACAAGTATGTATCTGATCCCGGACTTGCAAGGGAGGATCTTCGCGTACTGTGCCTCAACTGTGATGCAACAAGACAGTCTGCAGGCGCCAAACCAGAATATCCCAAGAAAAAGCGCTTTCCGAGATAACACTTTAAATTATATCTGCATACAGCCACGACATGAACAGCGACTACAAGGCGCTTGCGGCCTCGATGATCGCCATGGTGGGAATAGTTACTGCCTATGTGCTACTTGACATCTAATCCTTTGTCATCTCTACTATATCTCCGGATGGCTTTGTGGATTTGAGCACGTGCTCGCCATCAAATATCGACTGGCAAAAATCGGCAAATATCTCTACATTGCTTGCATCATACAGCATGACGCTGTGGGCAGACTTGTCCCGTACTGACATGACCAGCTCGTTTTCTATTATGTTTAGAATTGACATAATATTTGTCTGGCCAGAATCACGTACAAATATGAGCCCTGCAAGCTTTTGGGCCTCGTACTTGTCTGCACACCTCACCCTTATGTTCATCTGTCCTCGTAAAGGAACTCTTGTATCTTGTCCCTTGCCTCCTCCCTCTTCTTCTGGTGCGTCTGAAAAAAGCTGTTTATCTTTTCTATCAGTATCTGCTTTAGCTCGCCTGTGAGCATCTTGCCTGACTTGTAGTCTGTGTATATGGACTCTAGCTTGCCGTCATCTGGCTCGAAGAATATCCGCAGATACTGGTATGACACGTCAATGTCCGGGTTGCCTCCAAGCCTTCTGTGCTCTGCAACATCTGGCTGTCCCCCTGAAAAGGCGTACTTGTTTATCTTTTTTTTCACCATGTCTGGCGTGTCAGTGGTGTATATGGTATTGCTGCTATCTGATGCAGACATTTTTCCTCCCGGCCCCTCTAGTCCCGGGATCATCATGTTGTGGATTAGGGCTGGCTTGTGTTTTTTGATTTTTGGCGCAATGTCGCGCGTGAGCCTAAAGTGTGGATCCTGGTCTACTCCCAGTGGAATCAGCACGGGCCCGTCCTCGATAAAGCACGGGGCAGACTGGAGCGCCGTGTAAAAGATCATGCCAATGTTTGTCTCACCCGTAAATCCAAACGTGGCCTTTGTGTTTGAAAAGTTGATCCTCTTTGCAATCTGCGCTGCAATCGGGTACAGGGTGCGTATGTTCCTTGTGTTGATGATTATCCTTGTCTTTTTCGGATCAAATCCGAGCGCTATAAAGTCTAGCGCGTTTTCTAGGGCATATCTTGCAGTGTCCTCTAGTGTCATGTCGTGCTTTGAGTAAAACTTTTCATCATCTGTAATCTGAAAGTACATGTTTGCGCCAAACCTGTCTTGTAGCCACTTTGCAAAGACCCACGGTACCAGGTGCCCTATGTGCGTATTTCCTGACGGGCCCCTGCCAGTATACAGAAAGAACTTTTCACCGTTTTGGTACTGCTCTAGCACGCGGTCCATCTCCCTGTGTGAGAAAAATACCCCTCTTTTGAGCATAAAGTGATCCTCGCCTGCCACCTGCGCAATTCTTTGGTGGAGCTGCTCTGTTATCTTTTGGGTTCCAAACTGCCTGGTGAGCTTGTCATAGTCGATATCCCCCTCCACGTGCCACGGGGTTACAGTAAAGTCAGGCATCACCTGTGTATGAATCAAGGTTTAAAAAAGTGTTTTTTGTAAAATTGTATATGTCTCAGGTTTTACACGACATAGAAAAGAGGATTATTGCCTCCCTGCAGCAAAACCCCTCCCAGACCCCCGGATCACTTGAAGAGTCGGCAGAATTGTCCCCAGACCAGATACGGCGCGGAATCGAATGGCTCAAGCTCAAAAGTCTCATAGATGTAGAAGAGATGCGCACTGCCATGATAAGTCTGGGGAAAAACGGACTCGAGGCCCTAGGTAAGGGCATGCCTGAGAGGCGCCTCTTGGATCTATTACGCGCAGGCCCCAAGACGCTCCAGGATCTCCAGGCAGAGCTTGGACCTGCGTTTGGGTCGGCGATGGGTCATGCCCGCAAAAACAACTGGATAACGTCGTCTGCCGGCAAGATGCTGTTTCGCGAGGCGCCAAGTATGCTGCCAGGTGAGGCGGCATTAAAAGAGATTGGCAACAGAAGAGTCAGGCGCGACTCTGTATCAGGGGATGTATCTGCACTGCTCAAGAGGCCAGACTTTGTAACAGAGGACTATGACTCTGTGTATACAGTTACGCTTTCAGAGTCGGGAAAATCCGTAAAGATCTCTGATGTATCTGGCGCAATAGACGTAGAGGCAGACGCGCCGCTGACATATGTGGCAAGAACCCACCCGCTAAAGGATGTGATTAACGAGGTGCGCGAGACCTTTGTGGCGCTGGGATTCTCAGAGATTCACGGGGATGTCTCGCAGCCGAGCTTTTGGAACTTTGATGCACTCTTCACGCCGCAGGATCATCCTGCGCGCGAGCTGCAAGACACGTTTTATCTTGATGGCATACCTGCCCCGGTACATGCCACGCCTGCGCAGACAAGAAAGGTAGCGCTTGCGCACCGCCGCAACTGGAGGTACGAATGGGACATAAAAGAATCCCAGAGAATGGTGCTCCGCACGCACACGACATGCGTCACGATACGACACCTGGCAGAAAGCAACTCTGGCGAGGAGCGCGTATTCTCCCTTGGGCGCGTATTCAGGAATGAAAAATCCAGCTACAAGCACCTGGCAGAATTCCATCAGATAGAGGGGGTGGTGGCAGGAAGGGACGCCACGCTGCGCGACCTGATGGGGATACAGCGCGAGTTTTACCGCCGCATGGGGCTTCCAAAGATACGGTTCTGGCCCACATTCTTCCCGTACACAGAGCCATCACTTCAGACAATGGTGTATAATGAGAAACTGGGAAAATGGGTAGAGCTGTTTGGCATGGGCATATTCAGACCCGAGGTAACGCGCCCGCTAGGAATAAGCAGGCCGGTCCTTGCATGGGGTGGGGGAATTGAGAGGATTGCCATGCTGAAATACTCTATTAATGATGTTCGCGAATTCTACAACAACAGCCTCGGGTGGCTGAGGGGTCCAAGATGCCAGTAGTAGAGCTGTCATATGGCAGGCTGCAAAAGATGACTGGCAGGCCAAAAAAAGAGATCGCCTACATGCTGCCATACCTGGGACTTGACATCGAGTCTGAAGACGGCGATGCTGTGCGCATAGAGTACAGTCCAAACAGGCCGGACTATTCGACTGACTATGGGGTGGCGCTCAGCCTGCAGGGAATGCTTGGCGTAAAGACCGGAATGGCAAAACTTCGCATCAAAAAGTCGGCCCGCTTTATCAGGGCAAAGCCTGCAGTCTCAAAGGTGAGGCCGTATGTGACCGGGATTGCAGCAGTCGGCGGCAGGATTAATGATGCTGCACATGGGGCTGGGAAGAAACAGGGTAAAGGCGTCAGTTGGAATTCACGACATGGACAGGATTGCGTTTCCCATTACATACGGGAGCGCGACTCGCAGCCACAGGTTTGTGCCGCTTGGCTCAAACGAAGAGATGTCAGTATCTGACATACTCTCAAAGACTACAGTAGGGCAGGAGTATGGGTACATTCTTGGCAACGGTCCGCGCATGCCACTGCTCCTTGATGCAGCAGACAATACCGTGTCGCTGCCTCCTGTGATAAATGCCGCATCCACTACAGTAACTACAAAGACTAAAAACCTGTTTGTAGAGGTGACAGGACTCTCAAAGGGGGTCATTGAGAATGTGCTTGCGGTGATCTGCGTGGTGCTGCAGAGCGCCGGATTTTCACTGGAATCCGTAGGCGTATCGGGCGTGAGAAACGCCACGCCTGATCTGGGGCCAAAAAAGATGGCCGTGACTGCCGAGCTGGTAAATCAGATGCTCGGACTACACCTGTCTTCACAACAGATTGTATCATGCTTGAAAAAGTCCCGGCTTGATGCATCTGTCTCAAAGTCCTCAATTGAGTGTGTAATACCGCCGTACAGGTTTGATATATTCGGGCCGATGGACCTCGTAGAAGAAGTCGCACTGGGGTATGGGATTGACAACTTGGAGCCGGCGCTCTCCCCGTCGCAGACTATTGGCTCAAAGGATCCCGGCTCTGTACTGCTTGGGGCCGTATCATCTGTTATGGCAGGACTCGGATACATGGAGGCGCTAAACTCTAGCTTGTCAAGCGCTAAAATACTATACGAGAATATGGGGCGCGACTCTTCTGCAATGGTATCAGTCCTTGACTCCAAGAGCCAGGAGCATACCGTGCTGCGCGACTCGATACTTCCGGGATTACTTGACTGCCTGTCTAGGAACATTCACGAGCCGTACCCGCAAAGACTCTTTGAGACAGGCATTGTGTTTGGGAGAAACAATACCATATCAGAGTCCGTGCATCTGTGCAGTGTCACATCACATGACGGGGCCACATACACAGAGATAAAGTCCGCTCTACAGGGGACAGTATCTGGCGTGTTTGGCAGCACGTGTGCCACTCGCACCACATCCCACCATAGTATGACTGCCGGACGCTGCGCGGAAATAATAATTGATGGAAAATCGTGCGGGGTAATAGGCGAGGTATCAAGAGAGGTGCTGGAGAATTTCAAGCTGCGCGAGCCCGTGTCTGCATTTGAGATGCAAATTGACACGGATGC
>RHFD01000038.1 GCA_003724325.1 Nitrosopumilus sp. D6
CCGCCACCGCCGTAAGAGCCTAGTGACCTTCGATCCTGTGCAGAGCCGCCCGCCTCTAGCCGTTTAAGATCTTCAGCCAGGCGCCTTTTAGCTTCTTCTTGCGGAGTCTCTTTTTTTGGTTCAAGAATTGTATTTCCTAACAGGTCACGCTGACTTGATCCGCCGCCGCCTCCGCCGCCACCACCGCTAGGCCCACCCGTACCAAAGCCCTTTCCAGTTGTCTTTGATGCCGTATACTCTCTTGATACAATTCCACTATCAAGTAATATTCTTACTTTAATCTCATACTCGCTACCAATGTTTTTCAGTACGGCAAAAAACCCATTCATCTTATCTACAATGATAAATCCAAAACTCCTTGCCTCAAATTTCGGATATATCGGCTTTAGTATGGTGCCGTCAATATTTGCAGAGTATGATATTGGTACGCCATCCTCTAGCAGTATAGCCACACCAGAGTTCCTGTCAGTAACTGTGATAGTCTCTCCATATGCGACTGACAGCGGCACTACAAGCATCGCTAACATTACAAGCACCCCACGGCTCATACTATCGGCTCAATCCCATATTATTACAAAGTCATACTTTACTGTTTACTGTCCAATCGGTCAAAAAAACTTGATCCATGAATCAAACTCAACCCGGGCCATGCGCCCGCACCTATGCACGTCTAAGAACCCGCTCCCTGCCATGACTCAAGAGATATAGATAGCACGCAGAGCACCTGTTCCTCATGTATACCGGAGTCCTCTTGCAGTTAGAGCAGCTCCACATCTTGGGGATCAGCGACTCCTCATACAGGCGGCGCGCGCGTTTGGGGCTGCGGTCCCTGCCATGAATCATATAATACTGGTAGCACGAGGCGCACCTATTCCTTGAGATCACCTGCGGCCTGCCGCACATCTTGCAGTTTTTCTGCGTCATGGGCTTTGTCCTTGCAAGCATGGTCCTTATCTCCCTCCTGCTACGGTCCTTTCCGTATTTGTTATAGTACTGGTAGCACATAGTGCACCTATTCATCGAGACCACCTGCGGCCTGCCGCACATCTTGCAGTTTTTCTGCGGCGGGCGCATGCTTTTTGCGTACAGCATCCGGGCATGCCCGGAATCGCGGTCTTTTCCCTGCTTGGTATAGTACTGGTAGCACGCTTGACACCTGTCTCGAGCCGCTATCTGCGGCTTGTCACATATCATGCATGATTTGGCACTTGGCTTTTTTTCCAAGAGCGATTCCCCGCGGTCACTGCCGTGGTTCCTATAGTATGCATAGCACGTGGGGCACCTGCCCTTTGATGCCACGTGCGCCTTGCCGCAGTTTGTACAGTTTTTTATCGGGTTTTTCTTTGAGGGTCTAGAGCGCGCAACTTTTGGATTCATGTCCTTTTTGTGCATGTGAAAATACTGATAGCATGCAGAGCACCGCCCTAGCGATACGGCCACTACTATACCGCAGTTTGAGCACTGTCTTTTGGGTACGGGTCGGCGCTTTCTGGGGTAGAGTCTGCGCTCCGTGCCATACTTGTTGAGGTGGTTGTAGCAGTTGGCGCACCTGCCCCTTGAGACCACCCATGGCGCTCTGCAGTTTGAGCATCCCGCGGGCTTTCTGAGTCTCACCCCCGAACCTATGCATGTCTTGCACAGGCTGTTGCGCGATATGTTCCGCTTGTAGCAGTTTTTACACAGGGTCATTACTCACAATCGCCGCATGCGTTTTAAAATTTCTTTGCGTCGCAAGCCTGGCAGGGTTTTTTTCAGGGCCATGTCTTGGAGGGCGCCACTAATCAGGGCACGACTCGCAAGCTGTCTTTATACAAACTCGTCACAGTCATCATTTGTTGAACAGATCCAGGGACAAGCTGAGCCAGAACACGGATGATATGGCGCATGCTCTACACCTGCCGAATATAGGGCGTTTCCATGTGGCGATCAGAGTGTACGGTGGATTGTGTGTACCATACATGGAAAGACCAAGACTAGAAGCGCAAGCCGTCAAGTTAAGAGCCAGACGCGTCAGGAATCCGCTAGATCAAAATCCTTTTTCTCAATAGTGGGGTCAGAGCGAGCCTACCAAGCTTGCAAAAAATATGGGGAATGGTACTTGGGCTCTTCTGCCTTTATCCCCTGCAAGAGCAGATCTACTAATTCTTTCAAACTCGTGTTGGCCCCATCATACACAATGTCAAGCAGGTAAAAACAAAGATGGATCGGATGGGAGCACCATTGTTATAATTTTCTTTTTTGGTTCACTAGTGTTGCGGCATTTCGCCGTTTAATTGTTTTTGATTTGAATTTTTGCACAGCTTCAAGTTGTGTTTTTACTGCCGGGGGCATAGTCTTTGCAAGGCTTTTTGTATCTAAACAATATCTGATTGCGTGCATATACCTCATAAAATACTCAAAAATTATACCCTTGCGATCAGTTACGCCACTCGAAGATCTAATGGAATCTAGATAAACATATAAGCCAAAAAGGAGTATAATGTGCATGGGAAGAAAAAAAGATACTAGAGAGCCGATTCCAGCAGTGGACATGTCCGACAAGAAACCAGTGCCAACAAGGAAGAACAAATGAGTTGGGATATTTTAATTGGGTTTACTCCCACAGTTTTGCTAATCGTCTACGTTCTAAATAATAGAAAAATCGATACGTCAAAATCAATAACAGAGGCTAGTAACTGTTTGGATAAAATCAAGTAAAGTTGTTGATGTTTTAAACGCACTTGAGCAAGCGATGTACATGCATAAAAGGCGAGTTATCTCCGAGTATGAAATAAAATATTATTTGTTTGGGACGGTAAAAGCATTATCTGAAAGATCAGAAAACATGGAATACATGAATAATAGACCCAAAGACTATGAATATCTACTCAAATACATCAAGAAAAATATCAAGTAGAACATATTGTTTGCAGAGGACCACAATGTCAAACTATTTTGATTACAAAAAATATGTTGCCTGAAACTATAACTTGCTTTGAGCCAACACTAGACAATACAATAATAGTACCAAGCACTATCAGCGGGGCTAGAATTCGTATAGCTGACCCCCCACGTGGGTTTGTCTACTGGTATCTGCCATGTATGAGAGGCAAGTATGCTGTATATAAAAAAACAGATTGCGTGTAGTCAGGCACAAGCGATCAGAACTCGTGTCTTGGATGATGTCAAACCGCATGAATGATCTGATGACTTGCTACTATACTATAACATCCGGACCAGACGGGGGCGGGGGAAACGTTACCTTGTCTCCTGCCCTAGTGCATGTTTTGGAGTATTCCTCGGAGAATTCTAGCACCATCTTTTTCCCCTCCTCTGGGAGCTTTTCAAACGGGAACCCGTACTTGCACAGGGAAAACAGTGTGGCGGGGACAAAATACTCGTTATCACAGTTGGGGGCAAATGTGTTCTTAATCTGTTTTGAGGTGCTCGTAGCGGCCGTTTGGTTTGATTTTGAGGATGTATTTTTGTCCATATCTTTTTCCTTCTCTTATTGCGGCATTCTTACTTATAAATTGCAGTGGAACGACTGCATCCAAATATGGTCTGCCTGCAGGATCTTTCCAATAACCGAACAAGGGCTGGTTTGAGAATCCGGCGATCATCTCGTATCCATCTCTTAGAACATCATCTATCTCGGTACCGATATGACAGGTAACGGCTACTAGGTATATTGTATGATCCGCCAAAAA
>RHFD01000029.1 GCA_003724325.1 Nitrosopumilus sp. D6
TCGAGTCAATCAGCAAACTTTATAAGTAACCAATTAGCAATTCTTAAATATTATCAGGAGCGAATGAACGGAAAATGGTGAAAACAGCAGGTACAAAAGACAAATGCCCAAGATGCGGCAAGGGCACGCTAGTTACCGATGCAAATACAGGCGAGAATTTTTGCGGCAAGTGCGGCTATGTAATTACAGACAAGGTAGAAGAGTCCGGACCAGAATGGAGATCATTTTCAAACGAGGGTGAGAATAAGAGCAGAGCCGGCGTTCCGACGTCACTTGCAATGCACGACATGGGACTCGCAACAGTCATCAATCCACAAAACAGGGACGCGACAGGCAAGCCACTTACTGCGTCGATGAAGAGCACCATTGAAAGGCTCAGGACATGGGATTCAAGAAGTCAAGTTCACGAGCCCGTTGACAGGAACTTTAGACAGGCATTTAGCGAACTAGACAGGCTAAAGGACAAGCTTGCAGTAGGTGATGCCGTGATTGAAAAGGCCGCATACATTTACAGAAAGGCCCTTGAAAAAGGACTGGTCAGGGGGCGCTCGATATCTGCGCTCATTGCATCAGCACTTTATGCAGCATGCCGCGATACAGAGACCCCGAGAACACTAAAAGATATCGGCCAGTCAAGCAACATAAAGCGAAAAGACATTGCAAGATGCTACCGCCTGCTTCTTCGAGAGCTAAACCTAAAGATGCCCGTAGTTGATCCAGTAAAATGCATTTCCAGAATTGCAAGCAAGGCCGGACTATCAGAAAAGACAAAGAGAAAGGCCACAAAAATTCTCCAGACTGCAGAGGAGCTAAAGATATCTGCAGGCAAGGATCCCATGGGACTTGCAGCTGCTGCGCTCTATGTCGCATGTGTTACAAACGGCGAGAACAAGACACAGAGGGATGTAGCAGAGGCTGCCGGAGTCACAGAGGTGACCATACGTAACCGTTACAAGGGTCTAAAGACTGCTCTAAACCTTTGATCCCAGACGCAGCCTGTGCGCCACCATCATCAATACTGATGCCACTCCTGCCATGATTAGTATTATCTCAATTGAGGACAGTAGCGGGTGCGCAAACGCCTCCTCCAGCGGCACGAGATTTGTCTGGGAGACAAATGTGGCATAGGCAAATACGAAATAATTTGTGGCCCAGTGAATCAGGAGCGAGGCGGCAAAGCCGTACCGGAGATACGCCCATCCCAAAATGATCCCGCTTGCAGTAGCTGGGACAAATTTGCCCTCGCTCCACGGCTCGCCTGTCACAATGTGTGCAAGCCCAAATAACACTGCCACCACTACTATGAGAACTGTTGCCTTTCTATAGCTGACCACATCTAGATTGTACGGCCGCCACAGGCACCTAGCAAAGTATCTAATCGACGCCCTTCCAGAATACATGATAAACAGTGGGATTCCAAGCAGAACAATCCTGAACCCTATCTCTTCTAACACGGGGGCAAGACTGACATTGAAGAACTGCTCTAGATCATTGTCATACACTGGCGGAATGATCTCTGCGCCAAATCCCCTTTGCACCAGATCGATGGCTACTGATGCCAGCACCAGCACAGAGAACCATTTTGTGATTCCCACCATGTAGCTTGACGGCGAGTCATATCTTCCATGAGATATCACGGTAGAAAGGGATCGTAAAAATCCCTGCCGCGGACCCATTATCGATATCACAAACACGACTGCATACAAGGCCCACAATACCACAAACACGTCTCCTATCGTGACCCAGGATGGCGACTGGTACATTTCCGTGTCACGGAACAGTTCAAGATGTGTAAGCGGGTATTCATGGTTTATGTCTCCGCCAAGCTCGCTTTCAAAGACGACAAATATTCCGATCGGAAAGGATACCAGAAACAACCCGAACACCACTGAGAGCAGCGCCGTAAACGGGATTCCAAGCGCCTGAAGCAGTCTGCTTTGCAATTTACTAGTGCAGCTCGATGCTCTCTTCTGGAAAGCCCAGACCGATAAGTGTGTCCTTGATTGTATCCCTGTGATCCCCTTGTAAAAAGATGTATCCGTCTTTTGCAGTTCCTCCGCAGGCGTACTTGTTTTTTAGCTCCTTTGCCACGGTCTCAAGATTGTTAAGCTTTGGATCCAGACCCTCGATCATGGTGCCCTTTTTCTTAAAGCGTCTAGTTTCTAGCCGGATTATGATTTTTGTGCTGTCCTTGGCAAGCTCGCCGCAGGCACACAAGTCTTCTGGAAGACCACAAGTATTACAGATTACTGCCATTCGTTCTGAGAGGACTACTTTACACATACTATTAAGCCTTATTTGATGTCGGGTACTTGATTTTTTAGTCAGTATGTCACACACGTACCGTGTCAAAGGAACTGAGAGAAAAGGCAGCCAAGATACTGCTAGAGGGCGGCACGCTGCTAGGTGAAAAATGTCCCTACTGCTCTGGCGTGAGAGTGATAAAGGACGGTCATGCCCTCTGTGTCAGCTGCGGACGGGAGCCCGAGGAGCGAAAGATCGAGCAGGAGCGATCGCCGCTAGGAGAGGCCCTAGAGAGAAAGCTTCAGGAACTATCTGCAGAACTAGAGGGCGAGGCAGATCACGAGAAACAGCAGCAGATCCTAAAATCGATCAACTCGCTTTTAGACACTATGAAAAAAGCCGGTCAATAAGGTTTTTATGTTAAGATCCGAGCCTTTCGAGTTGTATGGGTAACAAGAAAAAGGGAGCTCCACTTCCGGCATCAAGCGGCGGCCTCATGAGATTCTTTGAGGACGAGACAAAAGGTTTCAAAGTCGATCCGAAAATAGTAATATCAGTTCCCATCAGCCTCATAGTGATCTCGTGGGCAATCGAGATCTTTTTGTCCCCGTGAGTGTCATGGAATACGCAGATAATGTTTCAAACATACACGACAGATTTTCTCTCACGCTTATCAATCCCGCATCCCACTACTTTTCGCTGGCAGGCTCTCTGATTGCCGCAGTAGTCATTGTGCTTGCAACACATCTCGGATATTTCGGAGATGCCGCAGATATTGTCTACCGCATTCCGGCAGTAGTAGCAGTGCTTGTAGTAACACAGCTACTCGATACGCGCTTTACAAAGAAAAAAGAGTATTCAAAGTCCCTCCACTCGTCGCTGTTTGGAATCATGCTGTGGGTCGCTGCCATCCTCACCGGACTTTTGGCAGGATTTGTTCTCGGCAAGGAGCCATCTTTGTTTCTTGTGACGTTTGGCATGATCCTGTTTGCAAGCTTTAGGATTGGAATATACACCACCACGCTTGGAACAAGCCTAAAAAAGACATGGGCAATCTGCCTAGTGCAGCCGCTGGCAATGTTTCTGGTTCTGGCGCCACAAGACATGTGGCTTCCGCTATTGACAGATCCTCTTGCCCTAGGTTATGGCGCGGCATTTTTAATAATTGCAAGCAGCTGGTCAGTCGTGACTGACAGAGCCGGAAGACCGGGAATGAAGAGCACACACAGGACAATTCAGGCATACCTTGCATCCCAGGGAGACGATCACGCCGATGCAGAGGAGATAATGGAGGAGCGCTCAAGCGAGGCAAGCGTGTCAACATCGCAGATAAAATTCTCATCATCAAATGGCAAAGAATTCAGCATGGTACTACCTGACATACATCCGGGACCATATCACCCGGTGGGAGGAAGCAACATTCCATATCTGATATACAAAAACCTAGAGTCTTCTGCCATGGTCATGCACAGCATATCTGACCACGCCCTGAATCTCCCCTCAAAAAACGAGGTAGAGACTTATCTAAAAAACCTCGAAAACAGCGAGGTAAAAGAAGAAGGGCTCCGGTGCACAGAGCCCGTTACTGTCAAGATAAACAAGGCAAGCGTCATCGGACTGCTCTTTGGAAACAGTCCCCTGCTGTTTTTGTCGCTTTCACCGCACGGCATGGAGGATATTCCAAGCTATATGAAGACAGAGATTGAACAGTACGCAAAAAACCGCAACTATTTGAGAACCATGATAGTTGACTGCCACAACGCCATGGGTGAGGAGATATCAAGAGAAGACGGCGAGGACATGCTAAAGGCAGCCAAGTCCTGCCTTGACACACTGATCACAAAGGAGAACTTTGCAATCGAGTTCGGATATGCCAACTCTGACGGGATGGATATATGGGCAGAGGATCTCGGGATGGCCGGCCTCGGCATAGTCTGCCTTGGAATCAATGGTAAAAAATACTTTGTCGGATGGGCCGATGCAAACAATATGGAAAACGGAACGAGAGAAGAGATTATGATAAACTTTGCAGACAGGGGTCTTTCACTGCTTGAGATCTGCACGTCAGACACGCACTATGCGCAGGTAAAGGTAAGAAACAAGAACGGCTACTACCATCTGGGGCTAGTTACCAATGCTGCCAAGCTCTCATCGTGGCTGCTAGAGGTCGCAGGGGACGCGCAAGACAGGATGGCTGCTGCAAAGTTTGAGATTCTCGAAAACAAGACGCATGTCAAGGTCATGGGACGTGAAATCTATGAGGATTATTCAAGGGCCCTGGATAACTCGCTTAAAATATCAAAGGGATTTCTCATAGGCGGGCTGCTGTTATTTGTTACTAGTCTCTTCTTATAGTCTGCATTTTGTCAAGGTTGCCGTAAAACTCGTCTACAAATGATGCAAACTGGAATATCGGGACTATTGGCACGCCATCTACAAAGTCGACGGCATCCCTGTACAGGGTAACCATGACAGGTACTGCTACTGCCCCCTGCGTCTTTGCAACATAGTGTCTGGTTCTCTCCACCTGCTTTTTGACTGCCGTCCTCATTGCAGACGCCCTAGTCGCGCTCCAGTGCTTGCAGTCAACTAGCATGGCGATTCCAAGTCGCACGCCCACCACGTCTATCTCCATGCGCGGCTTTGTGAGCACTAGGTTTCTCATCACGGCAAAGTCCATAGAGCCGAGAATCTCTGCTGCCAGACCCTCAAAGTCCCTCCAGTGTAATACTTTGGATACTTCATCTATCGGGTGCCCCTCTTCTAGCAGTTTTACTGCCACGCGGAGGCGGTCCCCGTCCTCAAAGTGGTAAAAAGAGCCGCGTAACACACCAATATCTTTGCTTTTGAGCATGTCAAGTATCTCCTGTGAGTCTGCATCCCCAAGTCCCGTGACTGCCGCAAAGTCGCGCGTACTGACCCCGCCTGTAATCATCCCACACAGGCCCCGGATCATCTTGGCATCCATGACATGGAGCATCATGCGTGTGATATAGGTATTGACATAGATTTTATTACAAGCGCATGGAATCAGGGACATGAGGATTTTGATTATTGCAGTGGCAGTACTTGCTGCAGTCGGATGCGCGCATGCCGAAAAGCCCACATACTTTGACTCTGTAAAGTTTATCCAGTATCTTGATGAGAATACGGCGCTCGAGGAGGTGCGAAACGGAAACCTTGATGTATACTATTATACAATCCCTTCTGACCGGCTGGAAAGATACCAGGGGGATGATTCGCTTCAGATATTTGACTCGGCAGGCATTACATACAGCATACTAGTCAATCCGGCAGATACAGAAGAGTTCAATCCGTTCTCAATACGGGAGATAAGATATGCGCTCAACTATCTGCTAGATAGAAAGCTCATAGTAAATGAGCTGATGGGAGGGTATGGAATACCTGCAACATCGTACTATGGCCCATCAGACCCAGAGTATCTCACAGTAATATCACAGCTAGAGGCATTTAACTTCGAGTACAATCCCGGACTTGCAGGAGACATGATAGCAGATGCCATGTCAAATACCAGGGCTAAAAAGATTGACGGCATGTGGCATGCAGACGGCAAGCCAGTAGAGATTGTCATATTTATCAGAAGCGACGATCCGCTAAGAAAGTCAATAGGTGAGATTCTAGCAGTCGAGCTGCAGAGAATTGGATTTACAGTCAAAAAGGACTTGGGGGATCTCAACAAGGCGTTTGTAGTGGTGTACGGGGCAAATCCTGCCGATTTAAAATGGCACCTGTACACGGAAGGATGGGGCAAGTCAGCCCTTGTAAGATATGACTCGGTGGGACTCAGCCAGATGTACGCTCCATGGTTCTCCAACATGCCCGGATTCAACAACCCCGCATACTGGAACTATCAAAACGAGTACCTAGACAACATTACAAGAAGGATATACACTGCCGACTTTGATTCTGCAGGAGAGAGGACGGATCTTGTACGTGATGCAATTACAGGCGGAATAGACGAGTCAGTCAGGGTGTTTCTGGCAAACAAGATAAACCAGTACGTGGCAAACGAGCGCATAAGCGGCATTGTAAATGACTTTGGCGCAGGCGTTCCAAGCAGGTTCACGCCAATAAACGCAAGGGCAGACGGAGACCATCTCACAATAGGCGTAAAGCAGATCTACCAGGGGGCGTGGAACCCTGTCATGGGGCTTACTGACACATACAGTCAGCACATCTGGAAAACAGTGCACGATCCCGGTACGTTCAAGCACCCATTTACGGGGGAGACCATACCCATCAGAACAAGCTGGAGTGTGGATACTGCCGGCCCTGATGGAACGCTTGATGTTCCTCAGGATGCAATGCTGTGGAACCCAGAGACTCAGAGGTGGGCAGAGGTAGGTCCCGGGAAAAGCGCCACTAGTAGCGTCACATTTGATCTCGGCTTTGGCAACTGGCACCACGGAAAAGAGATGGACATAAACGACATACTATACCTGTTATACTTTACAACAGAGTGGGGCACGCAGACAGGTGCAGATGACAAGACCTTTGATGCAGAGTTTACCCCCAGAGCGGCGCAGAGTCTTCAGACGATAAAGGGGATCAGGGTAATGGATTCAGATACAATCGAGGTATATGTGGACTATTGGCATTTTGATGAGGGTGAGATTGCAGGATGGGCAGAGCTGTGGGGCTCCATGCCATGGGAGGTGTATGCTGCCATGGAGCAGGCAGTAATTGACGGCAAGGTGGCATACTCTAGGTCTGGCGCAACAAGCAAGAATATCGGCTGGCTGTCGCTTTTAATCCCAAATGATGCAGCCCTGATAAAGGAATATCTAAAAAAGTTCAAAGAATCAGGACATGTTCCTGCCGCCCTTGATTCGGGGCATGGCATGGCATACTTTGAGGAGAGGTATGATGCGGCCATTTCGTGGATAGATGCAAACAATCACGCAGTGATTAGTAACGGGCCGTACTATATGGAGTCATATGCACCAGAATCGCGCACCATAACTGTGCGCACCTTTGCAGACGAGACATATCCGTTTGCAAGCGGAAAGTGGTCAGAATTTGAAGAGGCCCAAGCTCCCCAGATAACTAGCGTGCAGATGGCAGACTCTGTCCAGAAGAACCAGCCATTAGAGATAACTACGACTAGTATTCATTCTGACTCTGTCATGTATTTTTTGGCAGACAGTACGGGTACAATAACTGCATCAGATACGCTTGATGTAAGGGATGGCTCTGGTACAATAACCATACCTGCAGAGACAATTGCAAGACTTGGATCCGGCGCAAGCAATATCAAGATATTTGCAGTATCAGAGTCCGTGCTAAAGCCGGATTTTTACGAGTCAAGCTTTATTGTAACAGACAGAACAGAAGAGCTGCCATTAGCAGAGATAGACATGACGCAGACTGTAGAGAAAAAAGACGACTATACAGTGTGGATATTTTTCGTGCTT
>RHFD01000056.1 GCA_003724325.1 Nitrosopumilus sp. D6
GACAGAGATAAAGATCCACAAAGTGACATGTGGAGATCACAAAAAGGATCAAGGCCATGATGATGAGTGGTTTTATGCCCTTACGTATGCCAATGCCAAAATTATTGCTAATTTACTACATCAGGTTCGAGACCTTGCTGTAAAAGACTGTGGTAACTGTAAGCCTTCCTTGCCTCAATGATATCTGCAATTTCAAATCTCTGTGTATGGTCTGGTTTACCTTGACTCGTCCACACAAAATGTAACTAGTGCCGACGAGGTAGCACCATCTGAGACCAAAAAGTTGAGCGCGTCTGCAATCTTTTGATCATCTGGTTCTGCACCAGATACGGTTCCGGCAAATATGGTAAATACCCTGACCCGGGATCCTAGGACATCACCTAGTTCCTGGTTTACTGTAGCAGTAAACGGCCTGAGCGCTCCGCGAAACACCTCTATTTGCGCCCTTTGAATGCCTGTTACTTTTCTGCCAACAGGCAGGTCGGGCCCTACTATCATGACTGCGCCCCTTGCATCCTTGTAAAGACGGGGGTCGCTGCCCCCTCTGGGAACAAACTGCTCTAGCGCCTTTTGTGATACTGTGGCCGGAGTCAGAACAAACTTTTCAACTAGCCTGTCCCATTCTG
The DNA here is from genome assembly GCA_003724325.1 of Nitrosopumilus sp. D6. Lineage (GTDB taxonomy): Archaea > Thermoproteota > Nitrososphaeria > Nitrososphaerales > Nitrosopumilaceae > Nitrosopumilus. The sequence continues at coordinate 627 of RHFD01000056.1, forward strand.
CACGGGACAAACCTGTCAGCATTGTCTCTTGGAGGCTTCCCGTAACGTGCACCACTGCCTGAATCTTGCCAATGTTGCTGCTTGCCTTTTCAAGCCAGCGCCCTACTTCATCAGGACTGCAAATATCTATCACATGCGAGTGAAATCGCGAGCTAATGTACTCTTGAATCTCTGCTGATGCATTCTTTGAGATAAAGCATGCAGCCTTTGCGCCATTCTTCTCCACGTGGCTTGCCAGAAATTCCACCCTCTTGGCATCCCTCATGGTGGTGGCATCTACTGTAAACACGACTGCGCTGCCCCCAAAATCAGGCTGATGCACCCCCGGGACGGCTGTCCCTATATGCGGTTTTACAGGATAAAACACCCTGTCCCCCGGGATCACCTTGCCGTTTAGAATTCTAGAGATCTCCTCATCGCACAAATTCAGGACTGACTCTGCCACCTGCTCTTGCGAGAGAAACTCTTTGTTTGCAATCATGCGGGATGTATTGTTTTGAACCTTTTCTGCAATGCTCTGAATCTTTTCTAGCAGGCCTGCAAGAGTGCCTGCATCTGCGCCAAGCTTTTCTGCTGCCTCTGCAACTCCTTTTTTCACCACGGACTCGTCTTCTCCAAGTAGTGGCAGCAGCTCCTTGTTTGCCGCATCCACCTGCTCTGGCGCAAGGCCCTCAAATCCACTCACCCTCATAAACTCTGATGCAGCCTTTGGATATACTGTCTTGTAAATTCTATCCGAGTGCACCGGTCCGGGATTTGTGGCAATTGATATTATCTCCCTGTCTGCTAGCTCCCACGAGATTGCCTCTGCCAGGCGGTTCTTTGCGCCCTGTGCTGCCGTGTACGGACTTCTAAACCTGTACGGCCTCTGCTCCAGCGGCCTCTCTTCTGTAAAAAATGTAGATATCGTTATTATCTTGCCGCCCTTTTTCATCACCTGCAGTCCCTGCACAGAGCACCAGAACGTGCCAGTTAGGTGAATCTCCACTGTACTCTTAAACTCCTCAAGCGGGGCGTTTGCAAAACATGTGACAGGGCCTGAGACTCCCGCGTTATTAACAATGTAATCGACTGTAACGCCGTCGCTTTTTAGGGCAGCAAACATGTCATTTATCCCCTCTTCCTCACTCACATCCACGCCAGAAAATATTCTCACAGTGGCGCCAGTACTTTTTTGAGCAATTATCCCCTCTAGCATTTTTGCCGCATCCTCTAGCGGCTCTCTTCTCCTGCCCAGAACTATCACACTTGCCCCGTTTTCTGCAAACTTTTTTGCAATGGCCCTGCCTATCCCCGTGCCGCTGCCAGTTATCAGTGCAGTCCTGCCTTGAAATTTCAACTATTACACCCTCTGCTTCCTTGTTATTTAATCAAATTGATCCCGGATCTGTGCCTCATTATTCACAATAGTATCCACAGTATGAATACTGTATTGATGATTGATAATAACCCTCTAGCATCAGAGCAACTCATGAGCCTCAAACTCCCAAAAAGCAACTCGCCGTACCCGCGGATAATCCGCGAGTTTGATGACGGTGATGAGCCAATGCTTTACAACTGATATTTTCATCCTGCAAGATGGCTCTATCTTTATTTTAGGGTGGAGCAGACAGCCACTAATGCATGATGAGGAGCCTGATACATTCGTATACAAGACATGGCCTGAAAAGTTTAGCGACATGCTAGGTGAGATTGGGGTGGATTCAGAGGCAAAGGAGATCGGGACTGATGATGTGGAGCTAGGCGACTATTACTCTAGATACTTTGCCCAGACACCCAGAATGGTTACAAACAGGGGCTGCATTGGAGTCAAGGACTCTAATATTGACGTGGTGCAGATAATTCAAAAGGGATAATGATGCAGGATCCAAATCCAATTCCATGGGGGGCACAAGACAGATTTCAGGCCCACTTTATAGTAAAAAAAGATCCGGGAGATTCAAAAAAATATGTCGCAAGGACGACTCTGGCCACCCGGGGTCATTTTGCCGCAAAAACAGTAACCAAGGTAAACTGGAGCGGGGCAGGCAAACTAGCCTCTGCACTTGATGCCGATTCAGAACTCAACGAGATGATTGCAAAACAATCAGTCCATGATGCCACCATTTACATCGAGCCGACTGACGGGGCTGTGCGCATACGCGGCAAGTGGGATAATCACATGGCGTTTGGAATCACAAAAGAGCTGTATGCGATTTACGACCGCATTGCCGGACACATAAAATCCATCTAGGCCTTCCACCAGTCAAGTGCCAGATATTCCACCTTTTTGCCGCTTGGCACGGCAAAGATAAACTGTTTTTTGACCGTGGTTGCAAGCCTGCCTGCAAGGACCACCCCCGTTGATGTGACCGGCTCGCCCCTGTTGTAGACCCGTACTAGGTATGGCGCATGGTCTATTCCCGGCCCCTTTTCATACACTGCAAAGTCGCAGCCAAACTTTATCCCCGGATTCACAATGTACCCCTTGTCCCTAAAGTCCTTGTAGACCATGTATTTTTTCTCAAAGTCATAGTGCTCTTTTTTGCATATTGCGACTAGCTCCTTTATGCTGGTCTTTTTCTTTGCCTTGTGTATGGTGATCTTTTTGTTCTCTAAAAGGTACAGTCCCTCGATGAGGTCAAGTATTAGGGGTGCATCAATCTCTTCTACCTTTGGCTTTGGAATGCCGATTGGCTTGCCATAGTATCCCCCCCCGAACAGTTTTTTGGAATCCTCAATGCTCCATACTATGATTCGATTCTCTACGAGCTCGCAATTAATCATACCACGGGGTGATATAGTCAGTATATGATTCTAGAGGCTGAGCGCAAGCAGTATAAACGAGTCAGAGACCCTCTGGCACTTGTCTGCCATCTCTTCAATCCCCTCTATTACGTCTTTTATGAGCATGATCTCCTTTGTGTTTGTGACCTCTGAGAGCAGCCTTATTGTTGCGACCCTGTACTTTATGTCAATCTCTCTTTCAATGGTTTGTGTCTCTTGGGCTAGCTCTATGGCATTTGCAGTGTTTGTAGTCAAGCTCCTGATTATCTCGTTGAGCTTGTAGACCTGGTCTACTACTAGTTCTATGAGGACTGTAATGTCCTTGTCAAGCTTTGTGGTCTTGAGGGTGCTGACTTTGACATTTGAGAGCTTGAATGAAATGCCCGTAATGTATCCGGCAATCTCATCCATTGTATATGCCGTGTTGAGCAGGTTTTCCCTGTTCATTATCAGGCCACCCACATCTGCGACCTCGCGCGTAATCTTTCTTCTCAAATTCTCCACATCCTCTTCTATCGAGGAGATCTGCTCGATGGCATTTTTGATTCCCTTTTTGTCCTTTTTTATCATCAGTTCTGGTATGGTTGCAAGCTCTCTTGATGCATGCAAAATGCGGCTGATCTCGTCTTGCAGGACTGCGATGGCCTTTCGTTTTGCCTGAACTTCCAACTCCCCGCTATACATAACAGAAGGCACACGCCTGCAAGGTAATTTAAACCCTGTATGAACGGCCCCTATCTCACATGAGGCTCTTCTCGTGTGCGACCTTTTTTTGTCCGCGGTACAGCGTGATGACCTCGTCGTTTGTAGATGCGTCTTCTACTCCTTTTTCTTCTCTTATCTTGCCTGTAAACTTTGGAAAGCGCAGGGCAAATCCGGCGCCCTTTCGTACTGTATCAAGACCTGCCTTGTGTATGGGGCTGAGCGTAATCTCTGATGCGACCACCTCTATTACCAGCTCTGGCTCAAACCACACATCTGGCTCCATCTCGCTGCGCACCCTTGGGTTTTTTTTGATTACCACCTTTGGCTTTAGAATCTGGTATAACTGGTCAAGGCTCTCATCTGAGAACCCTGTGCCCACCTTGCAGATGCTGGTGAATATATTCTCATCAACGTCATATGTAGCAAGTAGTAGCGTCCCATAGCTGCCAGTTCTTCTGCCCCTTCCAAAAAAGCCGCCAATCACCACCAAGTCCAGGCTATCGCCAAGCTCGTTTTGATATTCGCGCTTTAGCTTGAGCCAGTTGCTGCCCCTGGCGCCTGCCTGATACTGGCTGTCTAGTCTCTTTAGCATGAGCCCCTCGCTTCCTGCATTAATGCTATCCTCCATAAAGTCCTGCACCTCGCTACTGCTGTCTACTAGCTTCATCTGTATGCACCTTGCATACTCGTCGTTTTTTACCACTCTTTCTAGCATTGCGCGCCTCTCAGCATATGGCATCTCTAGGCAGCTCTTTCCGTCACAGTAAAGAATGTCAAAAAAGTTCACGGTAATGGGATACTCTGATACTGCCTTTTCTATCCTGTATTTTCTTCTGCGGTGCATCAATTCTTGGAATGGAAGAAACTCTCCCGTACCCTCGTTCATTGCGACTGCCTCTGCCTCTAGTATCGCGTCTTTTGCATCTATTAGTTCTGAAATCTTTTCAATTATGTCCGGATAGTATGCAGAAATATTCTCCAGCCTTCTTGAGAACAAGGCGACTCTGCCCTCCCCGGTGTGAATCTGTACGCGCTCCCCGTCAAGCTTGTGCTCTGCTGCAAACTTGCCGCCAAATTTTTCTATTGCCTCCTCTTGGCTCTTTACCCTGTCTGCAAGCATGGGTCTGACCGGATTAAACAGCATCATCTCGAATTTTTTTACCGCATCAAGCCCGCCTGTTGCCGTAGTCTCTGCCACCCTTCCAAGGTCACTTGAGACGTTGTATGCGTGCTCTAGCAGCTTTTTGTTTGCCTTGTCATCTGTATACTTTATGGCAAGCGCATCCATTACCGTGTTTTCTGCCACGCCAAGCCTCATGGTTCCAAGCAGAATTTTTAGTATGTATTTGGCCTCTGGAGGGCTTGCGTCATTGAGCAGGCTGGAGATGTACTTTATCTTCATGTCTTGTGAGCGCGCCCCTTCGAGATTTGCAATCTTGAAAAACGTCTCATAGACCCGCTCGACTGTAATGTCTTGTGCCATAAATGTAGTCTGCGTCTTTTGAGACAATATCTCAGATGCCGCGCCTCCCAAGTCGCCTTTTTTTCTGTACTCGTCTTCAATGTTTTTTGCGGGAATTCCAGATGATTTTGAGATTGCACGCACTGCCAGCTTTTCTGCGACTCCCAGCTCTACTCCTTCAAAGTCCGGCCTCAGCTTTCCTTGCATGAGATATGTCATCCTTGCCACCATGTCATGCGGGGTCTGCCCTAACAAATCCACAAGATGCTGCGTCAGTTCTGTCCTCTTTCTTGTAGACTCCATCTTTCCAAATGCCTCTGCCAGTACTGAAAACTTCACACAATACCTGTCCCCTCTGCTCAATAAAAGTATCTAGATGTATCTAAAGATAGTCGGCTTTGCAGATCCCGGGTTCTCAGAGACCATGGCAAAGTTGCTCATCGGATATGCCTTTTTGTACTGTTTCATAAAACTCCATGCCACATCATGCGTCTTAAAATCAGTCCTGATTCCGTCAATGTGGCTCTTTTTTCCAAACACGTCAAATACTATTACAGAGTATTTTTTGGGGCGGTTGTGCGGCTTTGCCTTGAGAAGCCAAGCCAGGGCAAACACAAAGACAGATCCCAAAACCACATACTCTCCTGCCACCTTGAAAAAAGTCATGATGACTCCAGGTATCGTCTGCCCAAAGAGTACTACCATAAAGTTTGAAAACGAGATCACGGCTATGGCAGTAAGGATGTATGGTTTCCAGTCAAATATCATGAGAACCTCTCTTTGCATCTGTTTTTGTAGTTCTTTTTTTAATTTAACTATTTCCTATGAAGAGTCCATGCTATAGAATCAGTCAGGATCCTCGTAATTTTCCCTCTTTTGGCCGCCAGAGACGCCCTCCATGGGCTTCATCTTGCCCTCTAGTATATCCATTCTTGCCCTATACCCTTCTGCGTACTCGAGCTCGGAGGGTACAAGCGTTGCAGGATGCACGAATCCCTGGCTTCTGATGGCCATTGCGCGCTTTGTTGCGATCTCCCTGATATAGTCCCAGTCCGGTGTGGAAAAGCCATCAAAGGGTCCTGTAAACTTGCCCCCGTGCATGCTAAATACTAGTGACTCTACGATCGGAATGCAAAAGTTAATGGTTGCAGCAGAGTTGAGTTTTACCGGCATTAGCGGCATGTTGTGACTTCCTCTTGTATTTCCTGCCACATAGTGTGGATTGTTAAAGACGCTTCCGACTTCTTCTGTTGCGGGAAATTTTTTCTGCGTTCTTACCAGACAGACGGGATCATCTTTACCCACATAGGTTCCTGCAATATTGTGCAATCTGTCAGTCGATGCATCTAGAATCGGCTCGCCGTCTTTTGTAGTCACAGAGTCGACTACGTATCTTCCCGGATACATCAGGGCCGCCTCAATTGTGGGCTTGTCCTGCCACAACTCCAACGCTGCAATCCTGCCTTTTTCCACATCCATAATGTTCATCCTTACTCCCTCTGCAAGGTGCTTGTTTACAATGAGACCCGTGTTACTTAGCGCGTCGACAAACATTCTGTATATGGGATAGTTAAAGGCGCCAGGCTCTGTCTTGTCTGCAGCAAACACGGTAAATGCCTCATTAGGCCTCTCTTCAAACTCCATCTCTGCAACACCGGGACCCATTCCCTTTACGTTCCCAGAAAAAGAGTCTTTTAGCAAATCCTGCCCTGCGCCATAGAGTCCCTCTTCTTTTGCCACCTCTGTACCTGCCATAAATGCATCCCATGCAAGCTTGTGAATTTTTTGGCTGTCAACACCGTGTGTGTGCGACATTACAATGTGTGTGTCATCGCCGCAATACCCAATGTAATGGTCTAAAAACAGATCTGATGAATTCCTGACGGTCTCTTTGATTGCCTCAACTAGCCTGTCGCTTGGCTTTGTATGGCCTCCCACTCCGCCGACGTCTGCCTTGATAACTGACACGGTAACCCGCATGATCCCGGTTTCTGAGCATGTCTTATGTGCCTTTTGCAAAACCTGCATTTGAGAATTAATTCAAAAAAGCGCATCATTCTTCCAAGGATAACCAAACAAAAACCTCATCATAACAGTAATAAATCCCCTAAATGAGGCTCTTTTTATGGCAGACAAGCCCCACCTGAACCTGATCGTTACAGGTCACATTGATAACGGAAAGTCGACTACAATGGGTCACTTTCTTATGGATCTTGGCGTGGTAGACGAGAGAACCATCGCCGCACATGCTGCAGAATCTGAAAAGACTGGCAAGGGTGACACTTTCAAGTATGCCTGGGTTATGGATAATATCAAAGACGAGCGAGAGAGGGGCATTACTATAGACCTTGCCTTTCAAAAATTCGAGTCTGCAAAGTACTTTTTCACCCTGATTGACGCACCGGGTCACAGGGACTTTATCAAGAACATGATTACCGGGGCCTCAGAGGCAGATGCTGCAATTCTGGTTTTATCTGCAAAGGAAGGCGAGACAGATACTGCCATTGCCGCAGGCGGTCAGGCAAGAGAGCACGCATTTTTGCTAAAGACACTCGGAGTAGGCCAGCTCATTGTTGCAATTAACAAGATGGATGCCAATAATTACACTGAAGATGCATTCAAAGCGGCAAAAGAAAAGGGTGAAAAACTAGTAAAGTCTGTAGGTTACAAACTCGAAAACGTCCCATTCATTCCCGTGTCTGGCTGGAAGGGGGACAATCTGGTTAAAAAATCTGAAAACATGTCTTGGTATACTGGAAAGACGCTTTTAGAGGCATTTGATGACTTTACTGTATCAGAAAAGCCCGTAGGCAAGCCGTTGCGTGTGCCAATTCAAGACGTGTACACGATTACCGGTGTGGGAACAGTCCCAGTCGGCAGAGTAGAGACTGGAACAATGAAGGCAGGCGACAAGATTGTCGTAATGCCATCTGGAGCTCCAGGCGAGATAAAGTCCATAGAGACCCACCACACAGAGATGCCTACAGCAGAAGCCGGAGACAATATTGGATTTAATCTAAGAGGAGTGGAGAAAAAGGACATAAAGCGTGGCGACGTACTTGGAACTCCCAATGCTCCGCCAAATGTTGCAAAGGAGTTCAAGGCACAGATTATTGTTATCCACCACCCGACAGCAATTGCTCCCGGATATACGCCGGTAATGCATGCACACACGGCACAGGTTGCAGCCACAGTTACAGAGTTTCTCCAAAAGATCAACCCTGCAACTGGCGCAGTAGAAGAGGAAAACCCAAAGTTCCTCAAGGTCGGTGATTCTGCAATTGTCAAGATTAGGCCGGTAAGGCCGACTTGCATCGAGACGTTTCAAGAGTTTCCAGAGATGGGCAGGTTTGCACTCAGAGATATGGGCGCCACCATTGCCGCAGGGATTGTCAAAGAAATTACCGAAGAATACAAACCATAGGCTGATTTTATGACACAGACAGCCCGTGTAAAACTCACCTCAACTAGCCTTCCAAAGCTAGACGATGTCTGCAAAGAGATAAAGGGGATTGGCAAAAAAACAGGCGTCAAGATAAAGGGACCAACACCACTTCCCGTCAAAAAACTCCACATTGCTACTAGAAAGTCGCCATGCGGCAGCGGGACTGAGACGTATGAAAAATGGGAGATGCGAATGCACCGCAGAATCATCAACATTAACGCAGATGACAAGGCAATCAGACAGCTAATGAGGCTAAAGATTCCAGATGATGTCTACATTGAACTCTCCCTGACGTGATCCTTAAATTATGGCAATCCTGACTGAAAATATGACTGAAGAACCTATTACAGAACCTGACACAGAAGATGCTCCAGTCGAGGCGCCCATGGAGACATTTGAGGTAAACTATTCGTGTCTGCGATGCGGGACTGCAGTGGCAAACGCCGAACTCTCCAGACTTCCAGAGATAAAGTGCATATGCGGATTTAGGGTCTTTACAAAGATAAGGCCGCCTGTAGTAAAGACTGTAAAGGCAATCTAGCTCTTATAGCTGTGCTCTCTTTGCAGGTGCGTGCGCATCTCCTCCATGCTAGAGAAATATTTATTGCATCTCTTACAGTCATACTTGGAATTACCGTGAGATATCTGCTTGTGGTTCATCAGATCTTCTTCTTTTGAATAACTCCTACCGCACACATTGCATTTTTTTCTTTTAAATATATTCACTATCCAAACTCTGCCTTTTTTTCATCCCAGCAGCTCCGGCAGAGCTGCCCTTTTATCTCCCACTTGCTCTTTGGGTTGTATCTTATCAGCCCTATTTTTGCTCCACACAAAGAGCAAAAGTTCTTTTTTTTGCCGTGACTCTCTTCTTTTTTATCAAAACACTCTTTGCATAAAAGGCCGTCCATGTCCCACTGCCAGCGAGGCTCCCACAGGTCTGTAATCTTTTTTGTAGTGTTGCATCCAATGCACGGCTGTCTTACCTTGCCCTCATAGTACTCCCTTGACTTTTCAAAATGACAGTCCCCGCACAGGCGTCCCTTTATGTTCCACTCCCTCTTTGGCTTGTGCTTGTGTTTTAGCTCTTTTTTGCAGACTGCGCAAAACGAGGGCCCTCTTCCAAACAATCCCATTAATTGTGCATGGGCGCAGGCTTTTCTATAAATGTAAACAAAAAAAGGTTTCTAGCCCAGAATCTTTTCTAGGGCCTGACTTGCACTGAGCATTCCGTTTCTCTTTGCAAACTCTTGAATTGCCTCGTACTGCTCTTTGCTAAAGCAGACTGGCATTGAGCGTTTTTCCATGTGTATGGGGTGATGTGTTGTGCTAATATCCTTTTCTACCTTGTGCGATCTACCATTACTCTTGCCCAAAAGAGAGGGAATAAATGCCAGATTCCGGGCAGAGAAAAGTCATGAGAGATGCAGACCTATCACACTATGGGGTGTATACAATTACTGATACTCTGGATATCACGCTTCCAGAAAATACAATCAGAGTCAGCAAGATAGGTCAAAACGCATTTTCTTATCTCAGGCAGGGCCCACAAGGGTCCATTGAAAAGATGATTCCCTCAGAATCAGGCCAGATAAGCATCCAAGTAGCCCCCATCAGGCCGCTAAACCATCCTGCCAGAAGGACTAGTCACATGTATCTAGAGTTTGACCGCGAGATACACCTTGGCGAAAACTCTGCTGCAAGCATTTATGTGCACTGTCCAATCGAGATAGGAGTGTTTTTGGTAGTCGACTCTAACAAGGACTCTCTTGACTGGATCTCATGCAATCATGCCGACTCTAGATTTTGCCTGTACGGCCCGCCAGATACTGGAATACTCTGCAAGTACGCCAGAGTCTCCCTTGCAACTGACTATGACGACTCGAGGCCGTATGTAGACGGCGTGATGAAGATCGTGCTGACAAACACGCTAAAGTCGGGGCAGGCAGTGCGCAAGGTCGTGTTTCCAATCACTGACAACTCGCTTTACTATGAGGGATCCCGGTCGATATTTGACGGAATAGATGTGACGCTCAAAAAACGAGCTGCAGTCGGCGTTGCAGACGTAAAGATATCAAAAGCTGAGACGGACTGGACAAAATCCCCCGCATGGGAGGATACCACAGTCAGCACGGCAATGGAGATGGGTCTGGAATGACTAACTTTTTGCAGGTTCTCTCAGAGATGGTTATAGTAGGCGAGCTGACAGTCCTGTCGCTTCTTGTAGGTGGAATCATAATGGCAGTAGGACTGGCAGCTGCCAGAGCATTCAAGGTATTGTTTCAAAAATACTATGCGCCAAGCCTTCCAAAGGACACGGCAAAAAATCTCGGCAAGCTCATCTATTTTGGAATAATCATCTTGTCGTTTCTTGCATTTACCTCTAGTCAGGGAATAGACCTGTCTGGTCTGATCGTAGCAGGCGGGATATTTGCAGTAGTTATCGGGTTTGCGACCCAGTCAGTTGTCTCTAACTTGATCTCGGGGCTGTTTTTAATAGTAGAAAAGCCTGCCAAGCACGGCGATACGATACAGCTGCCAGACATGGGCATCACTGGCACGCTGCTTGATATTGGGACATTCTCAAGCCGCATGCGCAAGTTTGATGGCACGATAATCCGCATACCAAATGAAAAATTCTTTACAGCAAACATACGCTCACTTGTGGCCTCTGTGGCAAGAAGGGCAGATGCAACAGTAGGGATATCCTACAAGAGTGACATTCCGCTTGCAATATCTGCGATAAAAAAAGAGATTCGCGCCACCATGCCGTTTGTGCTGTGCATCCCAGAGCCTGACTTTTGGATTGAAGATCTGGCAGATTCAAGCGTCAACATACGCGTGCTGGTGTGGCATCCAAACGAGGACTGGGGTCAGGCCCAGCCCCTATTACTTGGCGTGATAAAGCGGGCCCTTGACTCTGCAGGTGTGGAGATTCCGTTCCCGCAGCGCGTCATTTGGGGCGCAAAGGACTAGCTCTCTTCTTTTTTATCAGGCTGAACATTATCATCCCGACGTTAATTATGGAGACTATCTCGATGAGATCCACGCCGTACAAAAACCAGTCTAGTACTGGGTGCACTCTGGAGACGATTCCGGCTTCGAGCATAATGTCTGCATTCCACACCATGTGCGGCACCTGGATAAACTGTATTATCGCAATAATGATGATACTTCCTAGTATCTTGTTCTCATACCATTTCCAGAACTTGTTCCATGGATTCATGATGTGTCGTGGTTTTATCTGATATTATACCTGTTGAAAATTAGATTTGCCTAACTGTGTATCTGTTTTTTCTTGTGCGTAAAAATTAGATCAGACTAATTAGTGCAGGCTAATTTTCTGCGCGTATCTCTTCTCTTTTTACCCAGACGGTTCGTCCGTCGTGGTCTAGCAGCTCTACTCCCATGCCATTTATCACGTCTCTAATCCTGTCTGCATCATTGAATTTTCTTTCCTTGCGCATCTCTTCTCTCTGTATTATTAATTCGTCAATTTTTTGCATCTCTTCTTTTTCCATCTCTGGAATTACAAGTCCCAGTATCTTCATCATGCGGTCAAGCTCTGTCTTTATTGCATCTGCATTGTTTCTACCAAGTGTTCCATCTGCTGCCATCTGGTTTGTCATCTTTATAATGCTAAAAAATGCACTCAGGGCAAGATGTGTGTTCAAGTCGTCTTGCATGGCATTATCAAATGATATTACCATCTCTCCGAGTGCGTCTGGCGCGCCATCTTTTTGACCCCTTGCATGTAACAGCTCAAAATAGCACGTCTCTGCCTGCCTCCACCTTGCAAGATCTGCGCAGAGCAGGTCTTCAGTATAGTCAATTGGCTTTGAATAGTGCCCGGAAATGCAAAAGAGCCTGATTATATTTGGGCCCCACATGTCTAGCACATGCCTGACTGATCTGACATTTCCAGTTGACTTTGCCATCTTTTCACCATCAATTGTCACCATGCCTACATGCATCCAGATCTTTGCAAACGGGGCTCCCGTGCATGACTCTGTCTGGGCCAGCTCGTTTTCATGGTGCGGAAATATCAAGTCACGCCCTCCCCCATGTATCTCGAAATTCTCGCCCAGATATTTGGTACTCATTGCAGAGCACTCGATGTGCCATCCGGGCCTCCCCCTCCCCCACGGACTCTCCCAGGAGGGATCATCGCCGGAGAACTTCCATAGTGCAAAGTCAAGCGGATCCCTCTTGGAGTCATCTACTTCTACCCGAGCTCCTGACTGCAGTTCGTCTGTCTTTTTCTTTGAGAGTGCCCCATATTTTGAAAAACTAGACACTGCAAAATAGACGCCGTTTTGAGTGGAATATGCTGCCCCCTTTTGCTCTAGTATTTTTATAAATTCAACAATATCATCAATGTGCTCTGTGGCCTTTGGGTAAGAGTCAGCCCTTATCACGTGGAGTTCATCAAAGTCCCGAAAATAACTCGTAATGTATCTTTCACTAATAACTCCTGCAGAGGAGGATTCTGCACGCGCCCTCTTTATTATCTTGTCATCAACGTCTGTAAAATTCTGCACCAGCTCTACTGATGTGCCTGCTGACTCGAGGTATCTCTTGAGTACATCAAAGACAATGATGGTTCTTGCATGGCCAATATGCGAGTCATCATACACTGTTACACCGCACAGATAAATTCTTACCCTTGGTACATCAAGTCTCTTTTTAGAGTTTGAAAGAGTATTGAAAATATTCATCTATTTGTCTGTCCTTTTGTGAGCACTATCTGCGCACATTTTCCACACACTTGAGACTTTTTGCGCGTCAATTCCCAATACCTGGGCTGTCTCCTCTACTTTGATCTTTTTCTCATTCTTACAGTACAGTATCGAGTCGACCTCTTCATACGACATGCCAATCTCGCCTTCTGCATCGTGGTCCTCCCACAGATGCGGACTGCTCTTCTTTGAGATCACCCTGTCTGGCACGCCTAGATGTCTGGCAATCTCTCTTATCTGCAGCTTGTAAAGTGACGAGATGGGCGCAAGATCAGAGGCACCGTCGCCAAACTTTGTAAAGTATCCAATCTGATACTCGCTCTTATCACTAGAGCCTAGCACCAAATATCCCTTGATGTTTGCGTAATAGTAAAGCAGGTTGGCCCTGACCCTTGCGCGCAGATTCCCTCTTGCCTTTTCATCAGGCTCTACATACATTGTATACTCTGATACTATTGGCTTGATGTCGATGAGCTTGTGCTCTAGTCCAGTCAATGATATCATTTGCAGCGCATCATGGGTCTCTTCTCTGGGAGTTATTGATGTGTCTGGCATGACTAGCGCAAGTGTCTTTACCCCCGCACTTTTACACACATATGCTAGAACTGCCGAGTCAATCCCGCCGCTCATGCCAAATATCACTCCCCGGGATCCCGACTCTTCCATGTGAGAAGAGATACTCTCTGATATGTCGGCTGCTATTGCCTTGTAATCCTGGTCTGTTATCTCTGCGATTATCTCTTGGTTCACTGTGTGTGGTGTGTGATTTAAGAATAAAAGTTGTGCCAAGCTATACGTCTACATAAATGCCGTCGTCTCTTGCCTCGACTGCATATGTCTTTAGCTTTACGTCCTTTAGATAGTCCACCAGCTCGCCGGTCTTTATGTTATAGTGCCAGAAATGCAGAGGACACTCTACAATATCCCCTTCGAGCTTGCCGGGAGCAATCGAGCCGTCCTGATGCACGCACAAGCCATCAAGGGCATGATAGCCGTCCTGGTTGAATATGGCAATGTCTTTGCCATTTACCTTGAATGCCCTGCCGCCTCCTAGTGCGACCTCGCCTTTTTCTGCGACCTTTTTCCAAGCCATCAGTTTTGTTGTCATTTTGTCATTTATTTACATTCGCATGATAAGATTTTATACCCTGACAGGCGAGTCGGCTCTGTGAGCAAGGTCAAAAGCAGCAAAAAACTGATCAACGACGGCAGGCGTTCCCACGAATGGGCCCGCTCCCACATGCAAATACTAGACAATACCATTAACCGCTACAAAAAACAGAGGCCGCTCAGGGGGATAACGCTTGGATTCTGCCTGCACATTACAAAGGAGACCTCTGTTTTACTGCTAGGGGCAAAGAGTCTCGGTGCCACAGTTGCCTGCTGCGGGGGCAATCCACTTACCACACAAGACGATATTGCAGCGTTTCTGGCATCAGAGGGGATTCACGTGTATTCGTGGAATGGCCAGACCCCAAAAGAGTATGACTGGTGCATTGACCAGGTATTAAAACACAAGCCGGTAATACTGACAGATGATGGTGCTGACATGAACATTAAAGCACACTTTGATGCAAGATTCAAGACCCAAGAGGTGTATGGCGCAACAGAGGAGACTACTGCCGGCGTGACGCGAATCAGGGCAGTTGAAAAAAAGGGTCTTTTGCGCTATCCGGTAATACTGGTAAATGAGGCATACACAAAGCACATGTTTGATAACAGGTACGGGACCGGACAGAGCACAATAGATGGGTACTTGCGCGCAATGAACCTATTACTTGCATCAAAGCGCGTAGTAGTTGCAGGGTATGGCTGGGTCGGGCGCGGCGTGGCAGAGAAATGCCGCGGAATGGGATCAAGGGTCATAGTTACCGAAGTTGATCCCGTAAAGGCGCTAGAGGCGCACATGGATGGATTCGAGGTAATGCCAATGTCACAGGCTGCGCCGGCAGGAGATATTTTCATCACTTGTACCGGAATGACTAGCGTGATACGCAAAGAGCACATTCTCAAGATGAAAGACGGTGCAGTAATGGGGAATGTGGGGCACTTTGATGTAGAGATTGACAGCAAATTCCTCTTAAATTCAAAGTCAAAAGAGGCAAGACCAAACCTTGATGCATGCACGCTGCGCAACGGCAAAACTGTATACCTTGTAGGCAAGGGACGACTTGCAAACCTAGTTGCCGCAGAGGGGCATCCCCCAGAGGTAATGGCCCAGTCGTTTTCAAACCAGATTCTCTCCATATTATACATACTAAAAAACTACAAAAAGATGCCAAATGAGATCACTATAGTACCAGAAAAGATAGACAGGCAGGTCGCCTCTGATGCGCTAGCAGCCATGAAAGTCAGGATAGACAGGCTCACTATACAGCAAAAGGCGTATGCCGAGAGCTGGTAAGATCAATTTTTAAGCCCAATTACTAGTCAATAACCATGCACAAAAAAGCGATAATTACTAGCGCCCTGCCCTATGCAAACGGCGAGATACATTTAGGCCACGTGGCATCAACATACCTGCCTGCAGACATTACTACCAGATTCCTCAAGCTCTGCGGTGTAGAGGCGTATTACGTGTGCGCATCAGATGACTTTGGAACGCCGATACTAATCCAGTCAGAGCGCGAAAACAAGACTCCTGCAGAGTATGTATCTCATTGGAACCGGCGGGACTGCGAGGACTTTGCAGCATTTGGCATAAAGTTTGACTATTTCTACAAGACAAGCTCGCCTGAAAACATAGAGTTTGTCCAAGAGGTCTTTGCCAAGCTTGATGCGGCAGGCCACATTTACAAGCAAGAGATAATCCAGTTTTACTGTAAACATGACAAAAAGTTCCTGCCAGACAGGTATGTGAGGGGCTCGTGTCCGTACTGTATGGCAGAAGACCAGTACTCTGACTTGTGCGAAAAGTGTGGGAGGGTTCCCGAAGAGATTACAAATCCAAAGTGCTCGCTGTGTGGGCAGACGCCAACAAAGGAAAAGACAGACCACTATTTCTTCAAGCTCAAAAATTTCGGCGCCCAGCTCTCCGAGTGGCTGGAAAAAAACGACGGACTGCAAAAAGACGTCAAAAAATACGTGCAGAACTGGATAAAGGAAGGACTCATTGACTGGGACGTGACCCGGGACATTCACTGGGGAGTGCCAATCCCACTAGAAGAGGCAAAAGGCAAGGTCTTTTACGGCTGGTTTGATAATCATCTGGCATACATATCCACTGCAATAAAGTTTCTAGATGAAAAGGGAATTGACGGCAAGAAATTCTGGAACTCGGCTGATATTTACCATTTTATTGGCAAGGATATTGCATATCACCACTATCTGTTTTTGCCTGCAATGAGGATGGGACTAGAATGCGAGTACAAGCTGCCAGACTACATCCCTACGAGGGGCCACCTGACACTCCAGGCAAAAAAACTCTCAAAGAGCAAGAACTGGTATATCGGGCTTGCAGAGTTTCTCGAGTATTATCCCGCGGATTATCTTCGGTACTATCTCGTATCGATAAACCCCTACTCGCAAGACGACCTCAACTTTGACTGGGACGACTTTACTACCCGGATAAACTCTGAATTGATTGGAAATCTTGGAAACTTTGTAAACAGGGCGCTAGGATTTACACAAAAGGCATTTGATGGCGTGATCCCGGATCCCGGGAGTCCAGATGAGATGGATGCAGAGGCAGAGTCCAAGGTGGGCAGGTTTGCCCCTGATGTGAGGCTGCTTTTAGAGCAGAACCATCTTGACCGGGCGCTAAAAAAGATAATGGAGTTCTCGTCATACTTTAACCAGTACTTTCAGCACAAAGAGCCATGGAAGTCCGGACCGGGAACTGCAGCATGCGTGTATAATTCTGCCAATGCCGTATACTGTATTGCAGTGGCAGTCTCTCCGTTTCTGCCAGAGTCTGCGCAAAAGATCTGGGAGCAGCTCGGACTTGACGGGAAGGCATCTGATTCATCATGGAATGATATCACATATGGTGTAAAACCAGGGCACAAACTTGCAAAGTCTGCCCCGCTGTTTGCAAAGGTGGAAGAGTCTGATATTGCTAAATACAAAGAAAAACTGGGACCGCAAAAATGAATCCGATTCCAAGAGTGTCTACCCGAAGATACTATGATTTGAGTACCGGCAGAGCGCTCAAAAACAACAGGTACCATCTCTATCCGAAAAAAGAGTTTGAAAAAATTGCCTGCTCTAAAGAAATTGCAATAATGGTTCACGGGCTTCGAAATGATAATGCGGGGGCTGCTGCAAAGGCAGTCATTGCAAGAAATAGGCTGCGCAAACTCAGATACAGGCATCCTGTGGTGGGATTTAGCTATGACTCTAACACTACTGGCGCGCACCTAGTAAAGCATGCAAGGCATGCTCTACTAGTCGGTCAAAAAATAGCAAAAAGAAACGGGCGGCATCTGGGATTGTTCATCAAGGATTTCAAAGAGTCTAGTCCTGATACAAAGATACGCCTGCTTGGGCACTCGCTTGGCTCACAGGTGATATACAGCGCACTTGAATACCTCTTAAAATATGAGGGAATAATTGAGAGCGTGCATCTGTTTGGAGCATCGATTCCAGATAATTCTGCATCTGGCAGGCGGGGCAGCATTATGCAGCGAGTTGTGCGCAAAAAAATTACAAACTATTATGCCCCTGCTGATGACGTGCTCTTGCAGGCAGACAACGAGGGGCTCGTCTCCGGGCCGCTAGGACTGTATGGTGCATCAGGCAGGATAATACCAAAGTATTTGCAGAAAAAAGTCAGGCCGAAAAACCACAGATTTGCAAGCTATGCTGCCGTGCTGGGATCATTTCCCTGACATGCGATTAGTTTTTAGAGCCTGCAACATTATATGATATAATGGTAAAGTCGGCAAACTTTGCAGTTCTTGGGAAAAACATTGCGCCAGACCTTGGGAAAAAAGGACCTGCAACAGACCTTGCATTTTATGATAGAAAGGACTCTGACGTGATAAGGACATGGGTGCACCCTACCGGATACCCAGAAAAGATACAGCCAATGATTCAGGCTGTTACAATGTCAGAGTTTGTAGTGTTTTGCGTGGAGAGTCTGGACAGGTTTGCAGGCGAGCAGATAATAGCGCTAGACATGCTCAAAAAAGACAGGGGAGTACTCTTGCATACATTTGAGGTGGATGCACAGAGATTAGAGGGCATGATAAAGGGTACGGTAGTCGAGAAATATACCAGAGTTACTGAAGAGAAAATAAAAGAGGCAGTCGATGCATTTGAGCCCGTACAGTGTGCGGGGCCGACAAAAATAGTAATAGATCAGTGCTTTGATGTAAAGGGTGTGGGGACTGTAATACTGGGAAACGTTACATCTGGTATGGTAAAACAGTACGATACGCTAAAACTATACCCTGGAGGTATGGAGATACTAGTAAAGTCAATTCAGATGCATGATGCGCCAGTAACAGAGTCTGCTGCGCCCGCAAGGGTGGGGCTGGCAGTAAAGGGCGTAAAACCAGAAGATGTGGGGCGCGGAGACGTACTATGTATGGATGCAGATGTACGCACAGAGATAAGTCTGGACTTTGTAAAGAGCCCGTTTTACAAGGGCGAGCCCACAGAGGGGCAGGGCTGTCTTGCATGCGTGGGTCTGCAGATAAAGGCTGCCAGGTTCTCGTCGCTTTCCCCACTAGTACTGGTATTTGAAAAAGAGCTAGTATGTGAAAAGGGGCAGACCATACTGGTGCTAAAGCCAGAGTCAGATACAATCAGAATCATGGGAAGCGGCACAATTCGATAGACTGAATAAAACCACCTCACACTATGAAATATGGAGCCTGCTCGCGCCTGTCCTATTTGTCCAAAATGCGGCTCCAAGAGGTTTGTCAGGCTTGCCGGCAAGGGAGTGGTGGTACGGTGCCGCTCTTGCAACAAAATAACAGAGATTCCATGATTAATATTTGCTGTATCTGTGCGTGTGCATGTTGGCAAAGACATGGAAGGATGCAGACATTAGCCTTGATCCATTAAAGAGTCAGACCATTGCAGTGATTGGTTATGGAATACAAGGTGATGCCCAGGCAAACAATATGAAGGATTCCGGACTCAACGTAATAGTGGGGCTCCGGCAAGGTAATGGCTGGAAAAAGGCAGAGGCAGACGGCCACAAGGTAATGTCTGTTGCAGATGCGGTAAAAAAAGCAGACATTATCCATGTATTGATTCCAGACATGATTCAGGGCCAGGTGTATAAAGACGAGATTGGCCCAAACCTGTCTGAGGGCAATGCGCTCTCATTTTCGCATGCTGCGGCAATATACTGGAAGTGGATAGAGGCGCCAGAGAATGTAGACTTGATAATGCTTGCGCCAAAGGGGCCTGGCTCCAAGGTAAGAGAGACGTATCTAGATAACTTTGGGACGCCTTCCATCGTGGCAGTAGAGCGCGACTATACCGGCAAGGCATGGGATCGCGCGCTCGGAATGGCAAAGGGTATTGGCAGCGCGCGCGCAGGATTAATTCAGACCACGTTTAAAGAAGAGGTGGAGACTGACTGGTTTGGCGAGCAGGCAGACTTGTGCGGCGGGGCTGCATCAATGGTTACAAACGCCTTTGAGACGCTAGTAGAGGCAGGATACCAGCCAGAGATTGCATACTTTGAGGTGCTGCACGAGCTAAAGCTGATTGTAGATATGATTCAAAGGTACGGCATTAATGGCATGTGGAGGCGCGTAAGCGAGACTGCCAGGTATGGCGGCCTGACACGCGGACCCATGATAATAGATGAATCTGCAAAAAACAGGATGAAAAAAGTACTAGAGATGATTCAGGATGGCACATTCAACCAGGAATGGATCTCCGAGTACCAAAAGAGCGGCAAGGATGCCTTTGCCAAATACATGAAACAGTACGACGAGCACCAGATTGAAAAGGTAGGAAAAGAGATGAGAAAGATGATGTGGCCTGACTCTACGGAATAGTTTATTCTGCAGTCCTCCCATATCTCTAGTCCCGGATCCTGCATCCGATCGGATAAACACCCACTCCACGCACGCCTCACGCTGGGGCAGGGAGATAATCTTTTTAAAACCGATACATCGCTGATAAATCATGGTAGAACAAACATGTGTGTGCGAAATCGACAGCGGCGATTCTGATTGTATATGCGACTGTACAATGCAGAGACACTGCATATGCAGCTCTGACTGTAAATGTAGCGCCGATTGCAAATGCAGCTCTGACTGCAAAATGCGAGACTGATATCTGCAAAGCAGCGACAATGGATTTCTATCTGGTATTTTTTTTATTCTTCTTCGTCATCTATAGTTCCAATCAAAAGTCTTTGAGCGCGCATTCCAGCCTTTTGAAAAGATACATGTAAACTCCCAAGCGAATCGCAGTCGTTCTGAAATATTCTAAAAAAACTAACGAGTGAATTCTAATTTCCAATAAATCTCGTGTGGGCACGATCCCAGTTTGAGGGCAAGCCCTCCCTTTAACTGCATTATTCCTATCTTTGCCCTCGATGTAATATAGCAATTTTTGTTGTCATTGTTGACATGTTTGGCATACGAGTAGCTTCCTGTTAACGGGAAACGATCACCACTTTTTACAAGGATTTCTGTGGTTGCTGCCTTCATCTTTACCATGTTGTTGTTTGACTTGTATTATATTAAAACTTATTTATTGTCTAAAATAAGAGATCAAACAGACGTATATTTTGATATCATCACACACGGGATCTGATCTCTTGCGTTTGAAAATATTCTTTGATGGTACAACCTGTTCAACTACATGCTTGATAATACAAAATTCTATCCGCTCAAATCCCTCTAAATCTTTCTCAGCTTGGAGACGCCGCTTGTAATGTGCTTGATGATATCAGGTAATGGGGTGCCAGGTCCAAACACGTGAGTTATTCCAGCCTTTGCAAGCTGCTTGTGGTCTACCTCTGGGATCACGCCTCCCCCTACAATCAACACGTCTCTTATTCCCTTTTTTTTGACTGCCTTTACCACCCTTGGAAACAGCGTCCCGTGTGCCCCGTTTAGCAGGCTCATTGCTATGGCATCGACATCCTCGTCTTCGGCAATCTGGGCTATTCTCTCCGGTGTTGCAAACAATCCAGAATAGATGACTTCCATTCCGGCATCCCGGAACGCCCTGCATAATACGAGCGCCCCCCTGTCATGACCGTCTAGTCCCAGCTTGGCAACAAGAATCTTGATGCTTCGTGATCCCTTTTGCTTTATCATACATCTGCTTATCAGAGGCATATTTTAAAG
>RHFD01000026.1 GCA_003724325.1 Nitrosopumilus sp. D6
TCGCAGTTTATGAGGACATATGCTGTTGCCATGGGGATAGTAGGTTTTGGGAGTATATCAATAGATCTACGGGTCAAAGGGTTTGTTTATAACTAAATTTGTATGCATTGGATTTAACGCATGAATTATCATTTTCGAGTATAGTTGTAGAGCAGATACATTGTATACAGCTCAGGCATGTGTTGATTCATTTCATCTTGTCAAAAATTGATTAAGATGAAAGTATGCATAGTTGAGATCTTCAAATGATTTTGAACCCACTATTACCACCTTGCCGGATGCAAATATCAGCGATACAATGCTGTCTCGGATCCGATGAATCAGTCCCGGGAACTGCTCTGGCTCATACATTGACTTTGGAATGGTTCTAGCCAGACTCTCTATGTGTAGTGGCCTTGCAAAGTCAACAGTGGCGATTAATTTGTATTTTTGCATGATTTTTTTGGAATTTTCTAGTTCCTGGAACGAGTCTTTTGAGCTCTTGGTTCCGACTGAGATCATCTTGCCATTGCCAAAGATGGTAACTCTGCCTGTCATCTTGTCGTCTTTTACATATCCACATCTGTACAAATCCAAGTCAGTTGACAGGTGCTTGTACTTGTTAAATGATGCAATGTTCACTTTTTGACCGAGCGTAGCAGTAGACACGGTATTTACGATCTTTATCTCTTTGCGTATCTTGCTTACAGTTTGCATCAACTAGGAAAAGATGGACGATGTTATAGAGTTAACTAAAGTTCTAGTCATATTTGTCCCATCTTTAACACCATATCCCATATCTTTTTTGGAACAGGCATCACAGAAAGCCGTGATATCTTGATTAACTCCCAGTCTTGAAATCTTGAATCTTTTTTCATCTCATCAAGCGTGACAGGTCTTTTCAAGGCCTTTATGTACTTTACATCAACTACTACAAACCGCTCATTATCCTCTGCAGGATTCGGATACGGGTCAGATGTTACCTGCATGATTCCTACTGCCTGTCGCTCGTCTCCGGTATGATAGTATAGCACCAAGTCACCTGGTTTCATCTCCCTCATGTGTTTTAGTGCCAGATTGTTATGCACGCCATCCCACATCGTCTTGCCGTCTCTTTTTAGTTGCTCGAAATTATATCCGCGCGGGCCTGACGGCTCTTGTTTTGCAAGCCAGTACATTACACACACTACAGATTTTGCGCACTATTTGAGTGTCCCCCGGTTCTGACTCGCACAAGATCATTGGTATTTAGCCAAAACCTCCTTGGGTTCTGAAACCGGGGTTTGCCCTGTGCCATGCCTGGGTGAATTGAAAATCACTGGTATCACGACGATCGACTCATCCCAATCCGTCTGCATGACTGCTCTTAGGGCAAACTTACTGTGTAAAATCAGGTAATTAATGGTTTAGCAATGATCAGGTGTGATCTGGGGACATTTTGTTCCGTGGTGTGGTTATTTGGGATCATTTTGCACTGGCGTAATGAACAGGAATTCCTTGGGCCAGATTACAATCAGAATCCATACAGGCACAAGCATGCATTCAGACACAGGGATTTATATATATCAGAGTTTTCATTAAAAAAAATGCCACAAGCAATACATTGCTCAAACAGTCCAGACATGGAGAAATTCCTAAAATGCTAAAAATACTCTTGGGACTGGCAGTCCTGATAATGGCATCATGGGGCATGTATACGGTAGAAGGATTTGAAACCACATGGATTCCGGGATCATACCAGACAGAATCAAGACACGTCTCTGATAATGTGATATACTATATGGCAGAAGACATTCCGGATGTGCAAAACAGAGACATTCCAGCTACGGCCTTGAAATTGGCTGCAGACACATGGCAAGCTCACAATCCGGGAATTAAATTTGTAGAGTCAAATGATACAAACGTCATCATAAAGTGGCAGCTCGAGCCGGCAGACAAATGGGCAGGACTTGCAACATGCGACTATGATTACAACGGCTACACTACAGAATGTGTCATAAACATCACCATAGGAGGGATACACTGCGATGGCAGTTACGTACAGACAAAGACTTCCGACCTTGCAAACCTCATAATGCATGAATTCGGACACGTACTTGGGTTGGGTCACACGAGCAACAAATCACATTTAATGTACTCTGAAGAGAATCCAGAGGATCCCTTTGATTCCAGGGGGTTAACAGTGCCCACCCAGTACACGGGATTGCAAAAAAAGACAGACAATCTTGGCGCAGAGATAGACGCGCTGCAAGACATCTTGGATTTGGATCAAAGAATGCTAGAGCTTGACCAGGACGTGCTAGATGGAGAGTGGGACGAGTTTACAAAGATTCGCGACAAATACTGGAAGGGCAGCATTAGGGATCAGGCCCTAGTAGACGAGATTGATGCCTTGTGGAAGAATCTTGATGCCAAGACTGATGCCTCTAATCTCAGGGTAGATGAGATAAACGAGAGAGTCAATGCCATAAACGAGATGATAGAAATATACGATGAGATGGTACTTGACCTCAACGCCTCTACATCTGATCCGTGCTTTTCAGGATGGGGAATCACGCGGCAGGAAGCAGAGGCTGCAGCAAGTGGTAATCATCTAGGCAGATACAACGGGTCTGCAGGCGACTCGTTTTTGATGACAGAGCAGAACAAGGGATACCATGTAGTAGACGAGCACGGCAGGCAGCACCCCGTCAAGGAGACGTGGACCTATTACATACTAGGTGAGGACGGCAAGTTCCTCCCCTCCGGCAAAGAGTATGAAAAAGTCGGCGAGAGGGAGACGTGGATTGTGCTGGATCACGACGGCGTCCCGGCATTTCCAGTCTGGGACACATCCAACTATTACCTCATACTAGACGGAAAAAAGTGCGATATTGAGGGGAGAGTGTGGTGTAACATTGGAAGAGAAGACGGCATGATATATGCCATCACGGATGGCCAATACTTTCATGCCGCAATGTACGACCTCACACTCACACTTAGGGATCAAGAGGGTGCATTCCACATTGGAAAGTACGTAAAAGTCTACGAGATAGAAAAGGACGGCAATCCATACGAGATATACAGGAATGTCTCCTCAGTCTTTGACTAGGACTCTTTGATCTGCATGTAGTTTCTGATCCCAGAGCGTCCAGTCAGGGCATGATCCGGGATTATTTTATCGTGTTCGGATCATACAAACAATGACTCCAAAAGTATGACTTGGGATCACACATAATACTCCAAAACCAGTCCTAGAACGCTAGCGCAGAACCTAGCTTACTGTTATGGTAGTCACTGCAGGCATTGACAGCGGGACAGGGTTCTCTAGGGACTTCCAGACAAATGCCGTGGCAGTATAGGTGCCGGGTTTAGATGGCGTCCACTGCAGGATAGAATCTCCGACTATATTCCAAGAAAGATGCACAGTCACGCCGCCCTCATCACGAACCTGTACAAGATATGTAAAGGAAGGATTCCCGCCGTACTTGTCTGTAATGTCTGCTGCCAAGTTGACTGGCTTGCCTACCACAATATCAGACACATCCATAGAATGTACGGCAAAATTAGACAAGACTACCTTGAATGGATCTTTTACCGTCTTGTCCATAATAGGGAGTATGACAATATCTTTCTCTAGTACCGGCGCCAGCGCCTGTGAAGAATCTACTGGTTCTCCGGGATTTGTCTGGCCTGGTGCAGAATCAAATACAAACGCTCTTGCCGTATAGCTTCCCGGAGACTTTGGCGTCCATGACAGGGCCGCAGAAAATGACTGCTCTTTTGCAAGTCCTCCACTAAGCCAAAAGGGGCGCATGTACGCGCCGTCCTCGTCTTGAATCTGGACAAGGTACACAAACGACACGACACCATCATAGGTATTTGTAATGTCTGCTGCCAAATGTACCTGCATGCCTGCCCTTATCTCATCTGGAATATTTCCAAACGCATCTGCAACCTCGAAATTCTCAAACAGCATCTCTGTATCCTCAAGAATATCATAAACAAGCACATCTCCAGAGACGCGTGCCTTTATCTCTAGTATCGGTCCGATTACCTTTGATGCATCAATTGACCCTTCTATTCCCATGGGAAATGCCGCGCTAACTGACTCAAATGCAAGCGCCCTTACCGTGTAAAGACCAGGTGATGAGGGGTACCATGGCTGGCCTAGAGAGGAAGACTCGTCTCCTGGAAGATACAAGCTCAGCCACCTGTAAGGTTCGTACGAGCCGTCCTCTTTTTGAATCTCGATTACAAATGTAAGGTTTTGATCATCTCCGTGCGCACTTGCAAGGTCTGCAGATATCAGTACCGGCTTGCCTG
The DNA here is from genome assembly GCA_003724325.1 of Nitrosopumilus sp. D6. Lineage (GTDB taxonomy): Archaea > Thermoproteota > Nitrososphaeria > Nitrososphaerales > Nitrosopumilaceae > Nitrosopumilus. The sequence goes on from RHFD01000026.1 coordinate 4,285, forward strand.
TCAGTATTTCATCAGGCGTGACCCCGGTGGTTCCCTCGATTCTGAGGTTTTCCATGCGTATCTTTTCAGGCCCGGTTCCTGCCGACTCGGAAATGCCTGCAGAGACAAGCAATGTTATAGTCATAATAATACACAAACGCGCCTGCGCGCCATACCAATGCTCGGCCAATACCAACTGAGATAATACATGACATATAACAACTGCTATGGAATTACTAGTCCGGATGCCTTTGATACCACGGCTCGTGAATTATCATGTTGGGAGACACCAAAGGTTGTTATCTTTTACTCTTTGATTTTTTTTAGTTTGCAGCTGTCGCGATAAAACTTTTCGCATTTTTTGAAATAGGCAATCTCTTCTTTTGTACCCTTTCGTTTCTGGTATGCTTCAAATTCCCGGGCATACTTGCCTGTCAGTACGATTGGCTGTATGGGGTATGCACCATCATCTTTCTTCATGATATACCCCATGATGTACCTCTTTTAAATTTAATCCGGTATAGCAATTATCTCATCTCAAAATTGACAGTATCTGGTAGACATGCCTGCAGAGTCCCAAGTGTATACGAGATGATTGCTGTGAAATACATGTGTCAAGATCTAGTGTTATCCAAGAGTCATTTTACACTCACACTGGAATAATCTAGTGTGATATTTCAAGAGCATGAAGGACTGCCCCATGCAAGGGCGCTCACTGCACCAGCAATGGCCAAAACCAAAACTGTCACCGGCATGTTCTCGTATAACTTTCGACCCAGATACTCTAGTCCGGACTCTGCGCGCGGCTCATCACATGCTACCTCGTAGCAATCATGTCCGGAATCAGTCATCACCACCATCTACCGTCCCACATACATAAATCTAACCAATCAGAGTATATTCCATGCCTGAGGGGTATGATAAGCCATCCTAAAACACCATAAACCCAATGCCGCAGGTCACTTTGGTGGCGCAGGCGAGCCTATCAAGGCAGAGCCGTATATCTTTTGCGAGTCATCAACCCCGTATGGAGCAGGCAGTGTGTGATCATCATACATTATAGTGATTGTATCACCCAAGACGGCATGCAGATATCCTTCCTGTGGAGTATCTGCAAACTGCACCACGGCAGTAAATATCCCCGCGGAATCATAAATCTCCCGCACCATTACTTTGGTCTCTGCTCCATCAGAGTCAGAATATACAGTTATTTCAAACGAGTCTATTCTGTTGGGATCCCAGTTCATGTCGGGATCAATTATCCGTGCAATACCTGCAGTGCCTGGCATGTACGACTCTTGTATCCACTCTACCTCTCCTGTATTCCACATTACCTGCGCACGCTCTGTTACAGAGTCGCCGCTGAAAATATTAAAGATTGCCATAATCTCGTCGTTATTATCTGTACGCAGTGTATCTGCAGAATCCTGCCACACATCATGGCCTGCGTGATTACCAGTCAGGTGATTCCCATCAGCATTATATGGAAACCCTGCAAGCAGCACAGATCCCGCAAATATACCCGTGTCCCGTCCTGTTTCATGCAGCACGAGGTCAACTGCATCACTAGTGGTATACATCCGCAGTCTGCCGTCTGTGCCTATCGCATCCATTTCATCCTGGTTAATGTTATAGTCGGGGGCAATGACCATAATGTATACTTCGTCAGTCCATGTGTATCTTTTCTGATCTAGTTCTATCGTGACGCCAAAGTTTGCAGTGTACATGTCTTCGGCGTGGGTTGTAGAATACTCTCCCACAAAAGAGGCCCCCGCAGGGCCGCGATCCATGTACTCTATTTTTATGGGGCTGCCCGGATCTAGCACTCTGCCGCCTATTTCAGGCGGGACTGCGGCCACAACTTGGAACATTCCCGTGTGTTCTCCGGTTTCAACTAGCATGTCAGGCTCTGGGTTAAAGACGTCATGGCCGCCAAGCGGACCCATTGAGATGTCTGCTATTTCAGAGCGCCATCCTAGCATGTCAAGCGAGTACGACTCGACTTGGCGCGCATCCAAGTCAAGATCCGGATCATACATGGCAATTATCATATCAGAGCCCCGAAGATATGTCATCTGGTTTAGCGTGACATAGCCGTCTGTAAGGCCAAAAGGTACAGAGGTGGTTGATTCACCTGCAGAAATGGTAATTACATCACCTGCAAGGATGCATCTGCCATCAGTGGGACAGCCTGCTGCAAGCCCCATATCATGGGACACCACAACAGACGCGGCGTTTCCGCTGCGTGATACGCCAACAGGGACAGACTCTACACCCCGAGTTATCTTTGCTGTTACGTCACTAGTACCGTCGTACCATGCATGTATCACCGTATCACCTGCAATATCCCCCCTTGCTAGGTCGTGGTATTTCATACTTGCAAACGGAACCGGATACACTTGCCTGTCAAGTATAATGGGATGGCGCGTGGGGTCGGCACATTCTTTGATCCTCCGAGCCATCTTTCTGTCATGGGTCTCTATGGAATCATATCTTTCGCAGAACAGGATCCTCTCCCTCACGCCGAGCTCGCTGTGATATATTATCTCTAGGTGAGCACCATCTACTTCGATATTGTATTCGTACGAGTGTGTATGTTTGTATAGATCTTCCTCATAGTCAGGGTATGCTTCTTTGAAGATTTTGACAATCTTGGTGTCGCGAATTGATTTTAGTGCTCGGTCATATTCTAAATCCCCTGACGGGCATCCAAGTTTCATCATTTTGACCAGCATTTTTGAAAATGATGTATCTTCCATTAAATTGATGCAAGAGTATGCTTTTCCAAGCAGCAAGCCGTCATTGTCGTATATTAGCTGTAGTGTTTTATCGCCTGCCACCATCATGTAGGTGGTGCGCCATTCCGTGTATACCAATCCGTCGTTGTACCCTTCATTTAGGCGCATAAATGACTGTGCTATCCTGTTTTTGCGCATCTCGTCTATTTTGTCTGGTTTGCTGTCTGCATTGCCCTCATATACTGGAATCTCAAATATGACTTCTTCAAAGACGTGTCCATACATTGCCCCTTTTATCATGACGCTCATCACGTATGTTCCTGCCTCATCAAACCTAGTTTCAATGCCTGCAATTCCTTCTGGAGCAAAGAGTAGATTTGTGGGACCAAAGACGTCCCGACCGTCCTTTGTTATGTGTATGATATACTCAATATCCCCATACTGCTCCAGATATTGTGTAAATGTAATGTCAATCCTGTCACTCGTACCAGACTTTATCACGCCGTGATCAATCTCTGCGCCAAGCTCTGCAAAGGCGGGGACTGTGAGGGGTATCATGCATGCTAGCAGGACAGATGCGCATACGGCCAGATTCACTATGATTGATGTAGAAATTTGTATTTAAGGTTGATTCTGCGGGATTGTAGTCTGTGATTGCAGTCATTTCAGGCTCTTTGTCATTATTGGATAGCTTCCTACTGCGCAAAATCCTGCGTCTGCAAACGGCTCTTTAGAGCCGTCAATGCACAGCACCACTAGATGCCTCCACCACCTGTACTGCGGCCTGCCGCCAGGTGTGCGTGCAGAGATGTATCTGGCAAGATTTGCAATTCCTGATGCGCCAGAATCCAAAACAGTAAGCGAGGTGCCAGGACAACCGGATCCGGCAATCCTTA
>RHFD01000057.1 GCA_003724325.1 Nitrosopumilus sp. D6
TATCTCCCAGTCCATGAGTCGAATCATTTTCATCGTAGGGTGGCTTGATGGTCGTGTCTGTGGTTGCCGGAATTGGCTAGGTGCGGGTGGGGCTGCCCCTTGCATGACCATATATAGAGTGCATTGTTTATAATAGTATTCAGAGCTCGGTCGTAAGAGGTCAGGTCGCTCGTGCAGTTTGACATCGTCTCAGGCATTAGATTGAACCGCCTACGCCTGACTTCAAACATTATCTCCGTGCCAGACCTGACCGCTTACGCTCGGTCGGCTTTGTGTTATGCCAAAATTACTAGTGTATGATCCGAATCCTCGCATCTACTGGAGAGACCGGGGAGTATGATGGTGGAGATGATTTTGAGATATTATAAAAAAACTTACCCTGGGAGTCTGATCATCTTATAAGCATTGGTGCGGTAATGGTTGGTATGATTCGAAGACCTACGTTCTCGGTAACCGCTCTCCTGACACTAGCTATTCTGCCTACCAGAGCTCTTGGAGTGGGACGAATGGCTCCAGTCACCCTTGTATTATTAATGGCCGTGGTCGTGACAGTCAGCACAGGCGATGCCGCAGCCGAAAGACCGGTCACGTATAATCCACCGGCTGTGGAATACATCGAAGAGATTATCGCAGAGCCAGGAATAACTAAAAAGACTAAAACTGACGGAAGTGGCACATGGATTGTCACAACAGATGTCAAACTTGTATCGTCTGGTAAATACCATGTAGATACAACAATTGTGTTTAATGATGATGAATCCAAACAAGTATCGTATGAAATTCAGGCGAATGAAGACGGCACATATAGTATAATAATCGAGGATCTTGCAAGTCATGAGACATACACGGATGTTGCAGAGGTATTAGGCGGAGGATCCGGTAGATCTGATGGCAAAAATGCGCAAATAACGCTATCTGATAGAAAGTATGGTCCGGTAGGAACGCGGTTGTCAGATAGTTATACGGGTTGTTTTGCCACCCGTGGTGAATTTTCTGCCGAAGTTTTGAGTGACATTATTGTCACATCTTGGAGGGCTACTCCGTCCTATTTCCATTTGTGTTTTTTGCCTGCTGGATTTACTTATGTGGATGTTAGAGAGGGAGGCGTTACAGAAAGATATACCGGTAGTAATTTTAGGAACTGGTATCATTCATTTGTAGGCTACCACGGGGTAGCAACATGGTATATCATAGATGTAAACTTTTACTATGGACCCCTATGGTCCGACATTTAAAAAATCACCTCTGGTTTCTGATCACCGGCGACTCAGTTTGCGCATGGTGGTGCTGAGGTAGATGGCATGAACACGGACAGCCTAGTAAAGATCGGCACAGTCCTGATCGGAGGCGGGGTTCTGTTTGTCAATATTATACATGTGGGAGTGGCTGCATGGGATTTGCCGGAAGCATTTACAGCTCAGATGCTTGTTGTTGTGCCGGGACTAGCCACGGGGGTCGTGTTGATTGCCGGTGCCAAAGTGGGAAAGACTGTAGACAGGAGGTTTGTCGGTATTTGCATGGTTCTGGTGGGCGCCATGTTTTTGTGGGCAGGTATTGTATCAGCGGTATTGCGGGATTTTGAAGTCCTTGGTGCCTACAAGATATTGGTTTTTGGTCCGGTGGGAGTACCTCTGGGAGTGGCGCTACTTGTAATAGGGCTCAGGATTTTTGCACACGAGAGATTGGTTGGTCTTTGTATGATGATACCCGGGGTGGGATTTTTGCCGTTTTTCATATACATTGTTATCGATTACACACTTGGAATTGAAGCTTCAGATATCCTGCCGGTCATTGAAATTATCGCACACGGTGGAGCAGTAGTAGGGACTATCCTGATGATTCCGAGTCTTGTGATAGTATGGCAGACCAGACATATGTAGTCAAGCCGCACGCCTGAGATCAAGTCGGGCACATAGTCAATACTTGGAATTAGACGTGAGTGTTTAGACCGTGTGCCCATGTTGATGTTAATCTACGTAGGCGGCCTGACGCGCACAAACGCGCCGGGCATCTTCATGAATAAGATCGTCTACACCAAAGTGGATGTCGCAAGGTTCCTGTACAACAACCCGTGTTGCGCCTTTATGGCACACTACGACAAGCGCCAGCAGCCCTGCATCCATGCCGGTAGGGGCGTATATCTGCGCCGTGTTGTGGCATCGGCGCAGCCCGCGGCGTCTGGTAGCGAGTCACTTTGAGGTGTCAAGAGGAGGCGCAGTTACCCTACAGAAGGCAAATCCGACATGATCATTATGGAGATCTCAAAGCTTCCTTTTGAGCTCAAGCAATGGGAGCAAAAAAAAAATCCGGGATGGACGAGTTTCTAGACGGCAAGATCCCGGCCCAAAGCAAGTTATAGTTTTAGATGGTATGCTGTGCCTGATCCAGATCCTCGCACCGTCTGGGGAGACCGGGGTGTATGATGGCGGAGATGGTTTTGAGATCTTACAAAAAACTTACCCTGGGGGTCAGATTATCTTATAAGCCATGGTGTGGTAATGGATGGTATGAACTTGAGATCGGCGTTCTCAGCAACTGCTCTCCCCGATCTATTGGTGGCCTCTTTATGTTGGAGAATGGCACGCGATAAACTAGAGTCCAACTGGAAGATAATCTTGGGAATTTCCATTAGCGTAGCGCTCTTTACAATCTCGTCCCTGAGGGGACACGAATGGTACTGGTAAGGGTATGTCCGTGCAACGAGTGCTCCGAATGTACGCACGGTATTGCCTGAAGCTCCCGCTAGTCGTAGGCTTTCTGCCTGCATGGCTCTCACATTCTGCCATATTGGGATCCGGCGGCATACAGGTACCGGTCGCGCTCGTGGCCTTCCAGTGCGCATGCCTGTGGCTTGCAGGGACAGGTTACAGGAAACTGCCGCTCTTCTTTGCGTTTGCCATGATCCTGGTGCACCGCCATTCCATAGAGAACCACGTAATGGCCTACCATGCCGGCGCAGGGCAGGCCGTCCAGATCATGCTGATAGCCTTTTTCTGCGCATGCATGGGGTTTTTTGGAGTGTGGTTTGTGGACTGGGTCAGACACGGACGGCGGTGGATGACTCTTGTAACCATCATACTTTATAGTTTCTATCCGTCCATATTGATCAGAATAGTCATGAATCCGACATGATTCTCGATTATAATCACAATAGACAGTAATCGCGCCAGTTTACAATTTTTTCAGCAGCGTAAAGCGCGCCTTGTCAGGCTCTATCTCCTCGTGCATGTCCACATTACTCACAATCCTCACCTTGTAGTCAAGCCACCTCTTGTACATGTTGCGAAACTTGTGATGTTTGTCAATGTCCGTCTCGTCTTGTGCAAATTTTTCACAGTTCATCACGTACTTTGATGCAATCCTGTGCATCTCTGCTATTCCCTTTTCTAGCACGTCATCATCAAGATAGTTGAGCAGCTGGTGTGTAAACACAAAGTCAACTGACGAGTCCTCAAAGGGCAGATCTGCAATGTCACCTGTCTGAAATTTTGCAGATGGCATTTTTTCTCTTGCAATGTCTAGCGCCATACAGTTGAGGTCAACACCATAAACCTCAAACGTATCTGGAAATAATCTCAGGTCAATCCCGGTTCCGCACCCGATTTCTAGCACGCTAGAGCACCTCAGGGATACGGCAAGGTCGCGCGTAAACTTTGCAAACTCTTCATTATACCTTGACTCGTTTCTCCCTGCATATGTGTCCCAAAAATCTGCGTCATACAATTTATTCACGCCCTGTGAGGGCACCCGCATGAGACCATCTTGGTATCAAACGTGCAGTCATGCGGCCCGTCTGAGCTGCCGTGTACGGGAATCTCGCCCATACACTCCTCGTGGCGCCCTTTTTTGCAAAACCAGCAGATCTCACCATCCATCACCTATACACCTCACACAAATGCAAGCCAGTCGGCAAATCTCTCGTCCCTACCCATGGTCACGTCGGTAAATGACTTTTGCAACCCCTTTGTAACGTTTCCCATCCTGCCACTGCCTATCGTTATCTGGTCTATCCGGGTTACGGACTTTATCTCTGCGGCAGTGCCTGTCATGAATACCTCGTCTGCGGCATACAGATCATCTCTTTCAAGATCCTGCTCTACTATTGTCTTACCGTCCTCCCTGATTATCCTAATGACACTATCCCTGGTAATTCCTGCAAGTCCCCCCGAGGACAGCGGAGGCGTCTGAATTACGCCGTCCCTTACTACAAATATATTTTCGGCGCTTCCCTCTGCAACCTTGCCGTGTATGTTGAGCATTATTGCCTCGTCGTACCCGTTCTCAATGGCCTCCATGCGCGCAAGCGCCGCGTTTCCATAGTTTGATGCGGCCTTTGCCTGCATCGGCTGGGATCTAGAGTCAATCTTTGCCCAGCTTGACACCTTGCATTTCGCGCCAGAAAACTTGCCTGCCTTTGACTCGCCCATCTTCCACTCCCAGCATGCAATGGAGACATCCACCTTGTTCTGCGTAGGAGTCAGGCCCATCTCACCGTACCCATAGTATGCAAGCGGCCTGATGTAGCACTCTTTGAGCTTGCTTGCCCTTATTGTATTCATGATGCCGTCAGTGATCTGTTTTTTTGTAAAGCGCATCTTCATGGAATAAAGACGGGCGGATCTGAAAAAACGATCAACGTGCTCTGGCAGACGGAATACTGCAGAACCGTTCGGGGTATCATAGCATCTGATCCCCTCAAATATCGACGTTGAATAGTGTAACGCATGTGTCAGCACGTGCACCCGGGCATCACGGAACGGCAGCATTTTACCATTCATCCATATCTTGCCTGTCTCCTTCATAGGCAGTCAGGTATGTGGTGCCAATTTAAACAATTTGCAAGCTACATATCGGGTCTGCCATAATCTCACATGATGGAATGGGCGCTAGGCATTGCGGCAATAGTCCTGCTTGTAACGGGGCTTGTGGGGCAGGCATTTGAGATGAGAAAGATACGCTCAGCGCACAGCGAGGCGACACCTGGCATCTTTTTGGACGCAAGAAACTACAAGTGGTACGCGCTGATAGGAGTAGGTATGGTGCTATGGTATGTGGCCGAGCGTATCTAGGCTCAACTATATAGATCAAGTCTAAATACTAGCATGTGCAAGGTATGGTATCGCGTGTTTTGGGTAACGCCGGACTAAATCTAGATAACGGTCCAAGAACAAACCCATGATGGCGGTACAGGCGAAAGCCCGTAACGCCACCTTTTTCATTTTACAAACTTGATCGTTGCGATCTCGTCATGGACTGCCATGACTGCCTTTTTGATGCTATCACCAGAGTCCTCGACTACTATGATTATCCTTGATGTCTCTTCTTGCGCATCCATGTTGAGTATGTTGAGTCCCGACTCGCCAATGCGCGCGCTAGTGCGTGATGCAACCTGCTGTACCCTCCACATTCCGTCGCCAATCAGGGTAATCACGCCCCTCTCATACGTGATAGTTGCCAGCGGGTCAAATCCGAGCAGATACTTTTCATTCCTTCTGACATAGTCACCATCAAGGAACAATATCCGGGAGAACTCGATGCCATCCCTAGTAAAAGGAGAGAGTACTACAAACTCCCCGTAGCGCCTGTCTCTCTCAAGGGATGTCAGCATGGTCTGCACCAGGCCAGTCTCTATGCGGAATATGGCGCAGTTCTCCTTGCCTGTAACCATCTTTATCGGATGGCCGCCTGCGTCATCAGCAGATCGCTTTATCACAGTCACATTTTCTGGATTGCCCATGTTGGTAATTGTGATGGGCATGTCTACTCCGTTTTCAACTATCTCTTTTATGGCGATTGGATCAAGTATCTTCATGCCAAACATCCCGGCAAGTCTGGCCTCGTTATATGAGAGCTGTGTGACTTTTCTCAGGTTTGATTTTACTATCTTTGGATCTGCTGACACTACGGCGCTGTCCTTTTCAAAGTCAATGCTAGTCTGATAGTCCCTGTGAAACAGTATTCCCAAGTCTGCTGCAGTCCTGTCAGAGCCTCCGCGCTCGTACGTGGTTACTATGTTATCTGCCGTCTTTCCGATAAATCCGCCGATCACCACCACCTCGTTGCTTTCCACCATTTTTGATATGGGTCCCATCCTCTCTCTGGACTCTGATGCAAGAAAATTAGTCGACTCGATGTTCCTGTCAGTAATGATGGGCCAGTCCTCAAACAGTACTGCCTCTGATCTTATCTTGTTGCTCCTCAGTATGTGGTTCATGACGCGGGACATGAGAATCTCGCCTGAGAATGCGAGTGTCCTTGAGCGCACCTCGTCGGCAAATCCGGACTCGCGGGCCTCGTCTAGTGCCGCTTGTACCTGCCCGAGGTGCGAATCAATGACACTCTGGCATTCTTGTCTGTTTGCAGTGTCTGTCATCTGGATAATCCTGCCGTATGCGGTCCTTGCGGCATCAAGTGAGACCTGTTTTTTGGCCTCTGCGTTTGCCCCCTGTTCTAAAATAATGTCTGTAAGTGAGCGCCTCTTGCCGTCATGTATGGTGAGCGGGGCAGACACTACTGCAATCACCTTGGAGTTTTTTTTAATGTCGTTGATTCTGGCAATGATTCCGGGAATCGACGCGCCGTCTGCTCCGATGGCGCTCCCTCCGAACTTGGCCACTGTAAGATTCACGGTATTCATCGAGTCTGCCCTGCCATCTATTAAGCATTTGATCTGATGTGATTGATCAGTCCGGCAGCTGCCTCTGCTCCACCGGCTTGCGTGGGACTGCGCCCTTTTTGCAGCTTTTCTGCAAGCAGCTCGCCGAGCCTGCCAATATCACTGTGTGCAAATCCCTCTCTTTTTGCATTGTCTTCTTGCTCAAAGTGGTTCCGTATAGGTATGAATACGGCAGGAGTCCCGTATGCGCGAGCCTCGTCGATAGTTGATCTCCCGGCAAGCGATACTAGCACGTCTGCTGCAAATATTACCTCGTGCAGGTTTTCTACAAACCCCATGTTTTGGGCATTTGGAAATTTTCTGGCGACTCTTGGACCTGACACTATTACCACGTCTGCATCTATTCCTTTTGCGGCCTCGAGCGCGCACTCGATGAGAAATACCCCGGCATCTGTCCCTCCAATGGATACTACTATTGTCTTTTTTTCAAAGGAGAATTTTTTCCGCAGCTCGTCTCGCGAATCTCTAATACTTCTAACTATGGGGCCCACCCTCTTGATATTACCGTCATCTTTTCCGTGCTCGGGGAGTATTACCAGATCGCACTTTTGTACAATCTCACGCATTGACTGGTTCATCCTTTTTTCCACCAGCGATGCCAGACCTCTAGTAAAGCGGGTCTCTAGGATGTCTGTTACAAGCACGGAAGGAATTCCCTTGTCTTGTGCCACTGCAAGCGATGCAAAGTCCTCGTCACTGACTATCATGTCGGGTTTGTAGTCTGTGATTATCTTTTGCGCCGTTTTTTTACAGTCTTTATAGTATCTGTAATACTTCCACAGCCATTTTGTCTGGTTTTGAAGAGTTCCGTTACTAGTTGAAAATGAGGGGGGTGTGTAGGCGTCTAGGACATCCATGTTTAGCCTGCGTAATAGCTCTGCCGCGCCGCCCCCTGTTACAAAGTCCGGCGTTTCATTGAGATATTCTGCAATGGCAATATCCCGGGTTATGTGCCCGAGTCCGATGGGGCTCGAAAAAAAGCAGACCTTCATGATTGTGTCGTACATTGATCAAATTTCTAGATTGTCTCAAAGTTTAAATGGTTTTCAACGGGGATGGTCTTTGGGCTCATAGTCCAGGTCGGTTATGACGTCGCCCTTACACGGCGAAGATCCAGGGTTCAAATCCCTGTGGGCCCATCTTAAATCCTTAAAAGCGTAATGTGCATAGTTGGTTCCTGAAAGTCATACTTGATGTGCCCATGGAGAATCTAAGGGGCATTCTCTCAGACAGGGGATGGGATGTCGTCACGGTCACAGAGGAGCTGGGTTCTGAAAAGGAATCGAGATCAGATACAAACATCCTGCGTTATGCGCAAGATAATGATGTGATAGTAGCTACAATTGACAGAAAGTTTGTGTGCAGGCTGCGGGAGGCTGGCGTAAAGGTAGTTACCTTGGATGTAAAAGACATGGCAGACATCATGGATGAAAAATTAAAGTTGGAAACCTGTTGATTCAAAATATCAGATACACACCAATCCCCTGATACAGCCGGCACATCCGAAGATCACCGTCAGCCAGAGGGATGTAATATCTGACAATATACTTACGTACTGCCAGAATAAAAGTTGATCGGGTTGGGCGTTTTTACAGGGAAATTCAGCCGCAGCTGCGCAAATCACGGCTTTGAGCTGACATCCTGCAATTATAATCCCCTCTCCGTCATTACATGATCTTAAACTTTATGCATGTGCTAAAACCGCGCATCACCAAGATGTAATCAAATTCTCCGAAATATTTGAATGAAATCCAAGGATGTTGACTATGCAATATTGCCAGAACAAACCTCCTGCTTTTCATTTTATATTCAAATCCTAGGTTAAACTTAAAAATACACGTACCAGAATCCAGTCATAGATGGTCATAAAATACGCGTTATTTGCCCTGCTTGTCTTTTCGGCAACAATCCCCGGATATGCGCAAGAAGACGAGAATCTGAACATAATTGATGTCGGAAACTCTGCCCTCTGGATAGAGTTTGCAGAAAATATGGCCTATGTGGCAAATCCCGTCGATGGCGTCATTATAATAATTGACATCGGCACCGGTCAGATAACGGACTCGATTGATGCAAAGGAGGGAATAAGCGTACTAGAGATAGCAGAGGACAAGAACACGATATATGCAACAGTGGACGGACAGGCCCCGATTGTCATGTTTGACACGGACACAGGCGAGAATCTAGGCGAGATTGACATTGGCGAGGCAGAAATCACACTATACTCTACGTCTGACCAGCCATACGGCCAGCGCGAATACGTCACATTCAATACAAACGCGATAGGGCTTGCCTACAACCCGCACACCGGAATGCTCTATGCCGCTCACACTACTGTAAACAAGATAAACGTCATTGACACCAGTACAAACACAAACGTGGCAGAGATTCCGGTAGGCAAGTCCCCGCTATTAATAACAATAGACGAGTCGCGCAACATGGCCTATGTCACCAACAGGGAGTCAAGTACCGTATCTGTAATAGACCTGAACACAAACACGGTCATTAAAAGCCTACAGACTGGATTTGCAGGCAACCAGATGCGCATTGATTCAGTTAATGACATGCTGTATGTAACACACCATGCATCCCCGCATGTAACTGCCGTAAATCTGGCAACCCATGAGATAGAGGAAAAGATACAGCTTGCCGGTCCCACACACGCAATTGCGTTTGATGAGAAATACAGCCTGCTTCATGTCACATACATTCCAGAAAGCGGGGTCACAGGCGCCGGGGCAACAGGCATGGTGGAGTTTATCAATACCAATACAAACGAGCATGTGGGCAGCCTTGATCTTCCGGAAAATCCCTTTACAATCAGCATTCATCCTGAGACGCGCAATCTGTTTGCATCCATACTCAACAAGGGAACAGTAGTCAGAGCAAACCTTGATGAATACCCAGAGTACCAGGCCATACTAGACAAGATAAAGCCGCAAGAGCAGGCCTCACTCTCCCCGGGAGGCGGATGCCTCATAGCTACTGCCGCATACGGAACAGAGCTTGCGCCGCAGGTGCAAATGCTCCGAGAGACAAGGGACAACACAATAATGAGCACAGAGTCCGGCAAGTCTTTCATGGCCGCATTTAACAGCGTCTACTATTCATTCTCCCCGCATGTGGCGGATCTAGAGCGTGAAAATCCGGCGTTCCGGGAGGCAGTAAGGGCGTTTATCACCCCGATGGTATCCTCGCTTGCAATAATGTCACTTGCCCAAGACGGTTCTGAATCCCACGTGCTAGGCCTTGGAATCGCAGTAATTGCGCTAAACCTGGGAATGTACGTTGCGGCGCCGGCGCTTGCGGTATTTTGCATACGCAGGCGCATCTAGATTATAAGGACGCAGCATGCAATCTACTTTCAGTGAGCATATCTGCAAGAACCGCATCAAACAGGGACATTCCGGTAATTCTGGGACTGCTTTATGATCTAGGGCGTCCAAGACCAAAAGAGGACAAAGAGGTGGACATATTTAGAAAGATGGTGAAAAAATACATTGCAGATGATGACAAGCAGATTCTTGTCGCAGCACTAGACGAGATAAAGCTAGTCGGCATGGCAGCAGTCATGTTTCTGCCACGGCTCAACCGTACAACTACTGAATTGTACATACCAGAGCTGATAGTATCAGAGAACTATCGCGGGCGCGGCGCAGGCAGGATGCTGATCAAAGAATGCATCAGGATTGCAAACAAGAAAAAGTGCCACAGAATCCGGCTCGAGTCGGGAAATTCCCGGGGAGAATCGCACAAATTCTACTCTGATGCAGGCTTTGAGCAGTCGGCGCTCTCCTTTACGATGAGTATAAAATAATGTTATTTTATATCACAGCAGCTCTTTTTTTGCAGGCTGCGCGCAATCCAGTATACGGAAAACAAGAGCACACCTGCAGATAAGATCTTTAGCTCCAATCCCTGCATGGGAAACAGCGAAAGCCCTCCTACTGCCCCGAGAATCACCGCAAGCGGGGCAGTGCATGCCGGGCATCCCGGGGTAAATGCTGCAAACGCGCCGCCTAGTATGGCAGACGAGTCAGACTTTGCAGACATTATCTTTGATCTCTTTATCTTAAATGCCATCATTGCAAAGTTGACTCCTGCCAGGGCAGATACTATTACGGTGAGCCCGACTGAGGCGGTGATGTAGTGCGGCATTATCTCAGAGACTGCCTCAAAATGCAGCGGCAGCATGGACATTGTCAGAAAATAGTATACTATTCCAAGCCCCATCCCGCTAGAGACGGCTATTGCGGCATACCTTTTTGTATGCAGCACATCAGAGACTATCTCGAGTTTTCCCCTCATATGATATGGTATGGGGACTGTGGTATTTTAATCATCAACGGTTAATTACCTGCGTGCCTGCATTCACGGCATGCCACTGACTGCAGAAGAGCAGATGATACTCATCCAGCATGTAATTAAAAGACACCCAAGCGAGCAGGCCATAGTTGAAAAGCTCGGGCCAGTAATGCCAGAAAAAGAGGTCCAGCGTGGCATTGACTCACTCATTGGAACCCAGCGGGTCAGGCGCATAGGCCCTGATATTTTGCAGAACAATGAGAGTCACACAGAGCTGCCCGTGCTCTCAGAATCACTTGCAGGAATAATTGACGGGCTTGACTTGTAAATACTGGCAAGTATCTTTGCTACATGATGTGGAATTTTTGCGTCCCAGAATGCAAAATTTGCAGGATTAAAATCCGCGCAAACCTTGCGGGCGGACAGTCTCTGGATGCTGCATCATCCATCCTATCTTTTCTAGCATCTCCTGTTTGTCGCGCGGCAGCGTACCCTTGATTGTGTATGCGTTTGAGCCGTGGTTTGCACGAAACACAATCTCGCCTGCAGAATCAATCCTACTTATCAGGTCGTGGAGCTCTTTGAGCGCTTCATCATCATCAATCCTCTCAAATTCACCGCGATATTTCTGGAGAAATTCCTGCTTTATGCCGTTTTCCAGGTAGAGCGTCAAAGCTCCCACATAGTGAGGCGAGCACTCACTGATGACCCTTGCCGTGCCACTTGTGTGCTCTGCAGAGTACTTTCTGCCCCCGAGCCCTAATATCACCATACACGACACCACGTATCCGGAATTTTTTGCCTTGTTGACTGACTTTATAATAGTGTCTGCTATTGCGCCCTTTGTCACCCTTTTGAGTACGACATCTGAACCGCTCTCTATTCCCAAATATAGCATGTCGAGTCCAGCTTTTTTCATCATGTCTAGTTCTTCTGGAGTCTTTTTGAGTATGTTCATGGGCATTGCATAGCATGAGATCCTCTCAAGACTGGGGAATTTCTCATAAATGTACCGAGTTATCTTTGCCATGTATTTTGCATCCAAGTTGAGTGCGTCTCCGTCTGCAAGAAAGACGCGGCGTGTATCTGGCATGTATTTGGCCATCATGTCAATCTCTGTTCTGACGTCCTCCCAAGATCTCTCAGAGTATTCCTTTGATCTATACATGTCGCAAAACGAGCACTCGTTAAACGAGCAGCCAAGCGTGACCTGAAATATCAAAGAGCGCGCCTCAGAAGGGGGCCTGTAGAGGGGCGCGTCATACTCGAGCATTATGTATGGTGGGGATGGTGTGTTTTTTATATCTTCTAGTGGGTATGTGGGATCCGGCATGTAACCATCGCCTGACACATCTAAAATCTATCATATTATTGGCAAGACTCTGTCCTGACTGGCATTTTGAGAAATTACAAATTCCGGGAGCATTGTCTCATGCTTGTAAACTAGTATTTACGATACTAATATAAGACTTGAATGATATAATTATCAGAGGTGTAAGATGATGGAACCAAAGATTAATGATTATTCAAGCGAGGAGAGATTCCTCTATCTGTTGCTGTTTGCACCAGGAAGCACCAATGAATTTAACGAGAGAATAATCGGCAATACGTGGTTGCAAAAACAGATGTATCTCCTCAAAAAGATTATTCCGGGAATTTCCATCTCATTTGATGAATGCCAGTTTGGCGCCTTTAGTAGTGAGCTAGTGGCCCTGCAAAACCGGAATATTGTTGAAAAAATCATCGTGCAAAAAAACAAGGTGGGAAGTATGCATCTGTCTGAAACCGGACTTGAAATTGGACAACAGCTGTGGAATGCCGCCTCTGAATCAGAGATGGAGGATATCTCTAATGTGAAAAAATTCATGAATGATATGACCCGGGAGGAGCTGATCGCCTACTCTTATTCGACATTCCCAAATACCGCGGTGAATTCTGATATTCTTGACTATTTTGAGGAGACGCGCGTTGATGCTGCGTGCTCGCTGTTCTCCAAGGATAAAGTATCGTTGAAAAAGGCTTCATCTGTGGCAGGAATGTCAGTTGATGATTTCGTTCTAGAACTTGGGAGGCAAAATATTCCAATCTTTACGGTAAGCGAATCTGCTTTTAAAAAATCCATGGACTGTCTTGAACGTATTCGTTGACACTAGCTTTCTTAGACATCTTGAATATGTCAGAAGAGTTGGACTGATTGAAACAATCCATTCCAAACTTGGCTGGAAATTCTCCATAGGCCAGACAGTATTTAATGAATTAGAAAAAGGACACATTGGTGCAGACATTCAAAGATTACTTGATGAGGGGGTAATTTTGGTAGAAAAACCTCCCAGTCCTTCTAGGACACTGAACTCTAGACTCGTCGGACTTGATCCCGGAGAGCGTGAATTGCTATTGATTGCCGCCCAATGCACTGATGAGATGTTTGGAAAACGGCTAATCCTGACTGACGATCGGCGCGCTCAGAGCGAATCCGGGCGACTAGATATAGATTCACTAGAAATACTCGGGTTCTTATCCCTGTGTAACGAAAAGGCTTTTCTCTCAAAGATGGATTCCATTTGCGCATTATCAGCCTTGAAAAACCACGGATTTTACATCGGGGAAGACATTGAGCGCGATTTCACAAATCGGCTGCGTGATATTTGATGGGATCTGCCTGCATGCAACCGGGATTTACTGATCCGGGAGCAAATTGGACAAAAGTAAATAAGAGATCAGGGCGGATTTTTGACTTGATGGAGCCCACATCGCTGATTCTCTCAGTCGTATCTGTCGCAAACATGGGCATACTGGGAATACTGGTGTGCATGTTTGGGAGGATGTATGCGCACACTAGGGCGCAGCTTCCGCTGGGAATGGTGGTAGTTGCCTGTATGCTGTTTTTGCACAACGTGATTGGGGCGCTGGCATACTTTTCAATGGATGAGCTGTTCTCACACGAAATATTCCCGTACATGCTAGGGGTGGGAATAGCAGAGCTTGCAGGACTGCTCATATTCCTAAAGATCACACTTGATTGATCTTGGTTTATTTGTAGCGCAAATTCATCTTGCACATATGAGGTATCTGGGGCTAAACAGGAACATCCTTGTGGCCCTGGGCGCATCACTGATAGTCTCAGCAGCTGTGGCACACTATCTTGGAGACAGGGACATACACGTCAACACTACAATCACCACGGCAACTGACTATCTAGTGTTTTTTTCCGTGTTTGTAGCGGCATTTTATCTTGAAAACAGGAAAAAATACCGGCTTGAATCCGGTGGAACAGACACTGCAAGGTTGTACCGCGACCTGTGGCGGCTTGTCGCCTCGCTGGGTGTGGCAGAGGTGGTGTATATCGCATGCAGGTGGGTATTTCAGTACTATCTGCTTGATGCCGGATATGACGCGTATGCCGCATCAATACTCTCGCAGATAATATCGACAGTAATTTATCTAGTAGTGCTGAATCTGAGTGTGAGGATTACGAGGCTGTACAGGGATGGAGATTAGCGTCTATGTGGACGGTTCTGGTGGAAAGCAGAGCGGGTACGGATTCTACACAAAAGAGACCGGCGAATCACTCTATGAAAAAAAACCCGGCATTACAAACAACCAGGCAGAATACATGGCGATAATTGCCGCGCTAAAAAGGTACGCCGGATCCAAGGAAAAAATAACAATACTGAGTGACTCGAAGAATACCGTTTACCAGCTAAACCACGAGTACGCTATAAACAGCCCTCCGCTGCGGCTTCTTGCGCAGGTGGCGTGGGGCCTCTCAACCTCGTTTTCAGATCTCACGATAACATGGATTCCCAGGGGGCAGAATCTAGCAGGAAAGATGATGGGAAGCTAGATAGCTTTATTATACAAAATCCCCCGAATCTTCTTGCATGGCACAGTCTGTTTTTTTGTCTCCTAGATCGATAGCAGTAATTGGCGCCTCTGACAAAAAGGGGAGCGTGGGGGCTACAATCACTTTTAATATAATAAACGGGTTCCGGGGAATAGTATACCCTATCAGTCCGTCCCGGGATACGGTATTCTCAAAAAAGGCCTACAAGAGCGTGCTTGATGTTCCAAAGGAGATAGATCTTGCAGTGATTGTGATAAAAAACACGCTCGTGGCACCCGTGCTAGAAGAGTGTGGCAGAAAAAAGATCCGCGGCGCGATTATAATTACGGCCGGATTCAAAGAGGTAGATGAAGAGGGCGCAAGGCGCGAGCAACAAATAGTAGAGATTGCAAAAAAGTATGACATTCAGGTGATAGGGCCCAACTGCCTCGGGGTGATGAATCTTGATCCAAAGACCATGATGAACTCGACGTTTCTCAAGATAACTCCAAAGTCCGGCAAGATAGCCCTCGTATCGCAGAGCGGGGCAATATGCGCCGCGCTAGTAGAGGATGCGAGCGCGCAGGGAATCGGGTTTTCTGCAGTGGTGAGCCTTGGAAACAAGGCCGTAATGAGCGAAGTCGACGTAATGCGGACGCTTGCAGACCACAAGCAGACAGAGGTGATAGTGATGTACCTTGAGGATATGGGCGACGGCCAGGAATTCCTCAAGGTGTGCAGGCACATTACAAAAAAACTCAAAAAACCAGTACTCGTATTAAAATCCGGGCGCAGTCCAGAGGGCGCAAAGGCGGCAATGTCTCATACTGGCGCCCTGATGGGTTCAGACGAGATATACGATGCCCTGCTCAAACAGTCAGGTGCAATCAGGGTTGATACCATGGAGGAGCTCTTTGACTATGCGACTGCGTTCTCAAAACAGCCGCTTCCGTCAGGGGGACTAGTAATAGTGTCTAATGCGGGGGGTCCTGCGATAATATCTACTGATGCGTGCTCAAAAGAGGGGATAAAAATGGCAGATATTACAAGCATACGCAAAAAGATAGACGCGGTAATTCCGCCGTGGGGAAGCTCGCGCAACCCCGTGGATATAGTAGGTGATGCAAACTATGAGAGGTTTGCCGGCGTGCTAGAGCACGTACTGTTACACCCAAACGTCGGATCCGTAATACCAATGTGTACGCCATCTGGCACGCTTGACTATAATCAGCTTGCAGAGGTAATAGTATCAATGTCAAAAAAATACAAAAAGACAATGCTTGCATCCCTGATGGGTCTAGATGAGGGCATTACAAACAGGGAGATTCTTGCAGCAGGAGACGTGCCGTACTATACCTATGCAGAAGGCGCCATACGCACGCTTGCAGCAATGCTAAGATTCTCAAAATGGACGCGCACACCGCTTGGAAGGGTCAAAAAATTCAAGGTAAACAAGGCAAAGGCGCAGAAAATAATTGACGCGGCAAGATCCCGGGGCCAGACGAGCTTGCTAGAAGAAGAGGGGCAGGAGATCTTGCGCGCATACGGCCTGCCGCTTCCAAAGAGCGCCCTAGCAGGAACAGAGTCCCAAGCCGCAGAAATTGCAAAAAAGATGGGATACCCGGTAGTAATGAAGATTGCATCACCACAAATAACACACAAGTCTGATGCGGGGGGCGTGCGCGTAAATATTGCAGGGGATTCTGATGCAAGACGGGCGTTCCGGGATATAGTAAAAAACGCGAAAAAATACGACAAAAAAGCAGAGATACTCGGGGTGCTTGTAGTAGAGATGGTTACAGGTGGCAAGGAGATAATTCTAGGCTCAAAGCTCGAGGCAGGATTCGGGCCTGTCCTCATGCTGGGAATGGGTGGAATCTACGTCGAGGTGCTAAAAGACGTGACGTTCCGGCTTGCGCCAGTAACTGGGCGCGAGGCAGATGACATGATTACCTCAATTAGGACGCAAAAGCTTCTCTCCGGGGTAAGAGGTGAGAAACCCTCTGATACTGCCAAGCTCTCCGAGTGTATCCAGAGGCTCTCACAGCTAGTCTCTGATCTGAGCATAAGAGAGATTGACATGAACCCTGTACTAGTCATGCCAAGGGGCAGGGGATGCCGCGTCCTTGATGTGCGAATAGGACTAGTCTGAATATTTATACGAGAGAAGTGCAAAGATACTACATGGCAAACGTCCTCAAGACGATAAGGACAGGTGATGACTATATTGAGAGTCTCCGCGGGAGGGATCTAGAGGTGTATCTTTTTGGCAAGCTAGTATCAGAGCCTGTGGATCACCCCATGATAAGGCCGTCAATTAACGCAGTCGCAGAGACGTATGATCTAGCCGTGCGCGAAGAAGAGCTTGCATCTGCCGAGTCCTCGATTACCGGATTCCGGGTGAACCGGTTTTTGCACATTGCAGAGAGCGCAGCAGACTTGGTAATGCAAAACAAGATGCAGCGAAAGCTCGGACAGAACACGGGGACGTGCTTTCAGCGCTGCGTGGGGATGGATGCACTCAACGCGCTTCATTCTACCACCTTTGAGATTGATGAAAAGCACAAGACAGACTATCATCAGAGGTTTCTAGAATTTGTAAAGATGGTACAGCGCGAAAACCTGGTAATTGGTGGCGCAATGACTGATCCAAAGGGGGACAGGAGCAAGGGGCCAGCAGAGCAAGACGACCCGGATCTGTTCACAAGAATAGTGGACTCTGATGAAAAGGGCGTGTACATATCTGGCGCAAAAGCTCATCAGACAGGATGCATCAACTCGCACTGGATAATTATAATGCCTACGATAAGGCTGACAGAAAATGACCGGGACTGGGCCATAGTGGGCGCAGTTCCCGCAGATGCAAAGGGGATAACTTACATTTATGGAAGGCAGTCATGTGACACGAGAAGCATGGAGGAAGGAGACATTGACGCAGGCAATGCAAAGTACGGCGGGCAAGAGGCGCTCATGGTACTTGACAGGGTGTTTATTCCGTGGGACAGGGTGTTTATGCACGGCGAGTACGAGTTTGCATCCATGCTAGTGGAGAGGTTTACGTGCTATCACAGGCGCAGTTATGTGTGCAAGACGGGTCTTGGCGATGTGCTTATCGGGGCTGCTGCCACCATTTCAGACTATAACGGGGTGCCAAAAGTCTCCCACATTAAAGACAAGATTATAGAAATGACGCATCTCAATGAGACCATATTTGCCGCAGGCATTGCCTCATCATACCAGGGACAAAAGCTAAAGTCCGGCGTATACCTCAATGATGACATGCTTGCACAGGTGTGCAAGCACAACGTGACGCGCTTTCCCTACGAGATAGGCAGGCTTGCACAAGACATTGCAGGCGGGCTCATGGTAACGCTTCCCTCTGAAAAGGACTTTAGGCATCCAAAAGTCGGTCCACTGCTAAAAAAGTACCTTGTCGGGCGCAAGGGAGTAGATGTGGAGAATCGCATGAGGATACTGCGGCTAATTGAGAACATGACGCTTGGAAGAAACGCAGTAGGATACCTTACAGAATCAATGCACGGGGCTGGCTCGCCGCAGGCGCAGCGTATTCAGATTCAGAGACAGATGCAGATAGGTTATAAAAAGAACCTGGCAAAAAGACTCTCTGGCATTACAAACGACATTGAAGAGATATCTGAGCATTCAGAGTATTTCAAGCGGGTCTTTAAAATAATAGACTCTGCGCCCTAGCCGCCTTTTTTAAAGTCCGGCCTGTTGTCTTTTTTAGAGTTGTCCCTGTAATATTCGGGGTCAGAGTCAACGTCGGGAATTTCAGAGTCTGCGACTTTTTTGCGCTTTGAGAAATGCCTTGCTATCATGATTCCTATCACTATAACTATAATGATATAGTTGACAGGCGGCTTTATCAGCTGTGTAATGTATCCTATCTGCGATATGGTGTATACTACCTTGCCGATATAATCATCTTCTGTTATGGGAAAGTCAGTCCCGGGAATGGATGCCGAGTTGGCATCGCCTTTGGTGCGTATCTCTCTTGGGTTCTCGTCTGTTATGGATGCGACCCTGTGCACTATTACCTTGCTGTGGTCTGAGGGTCTGTTAAAGACAATGATATCCCCCGGCACTAGATCCTCAAAAGAGTCATGCCCCTGCACTATAATGACGTCGTACACCTCGAGCGCCGGGATCATGCTGCCGCTTGCTACCACGTAAAACGGATTCTGAGTCCCAAAGGCGGCCTGCAGGCCTATCCATATCACCACCACGCCTACGGCTATTATGACTATATCTCTGATTATGGTCTTTGAGGAGCTTTTTGCCAATCAAAGCATGTGCGCAGCCAACAGATTAAATTTGTTCTCTATTGGATATTAGAACCGCATTCCTCGCAGAACTTGGAGCCAGGCTTGTTTGCAAAGCCGCATTCAGAGCACTTGCCAGATTCTGTGTGGCTGCCTCCAAGCAGTATCACCCCGCCTACCTTTCTAATGCTCTCCCACGGAATGCTGCCCTCTGTTTCATCGTTTTTTACTATTACTAGCACCATTGACTGTGTAGAGTCAATGCCGACTCGCTTTGCAATGCCTATCTTGTTTGCATTCTCGTCAATTACATCCCTTCCCTCTATTGCACCGATTCCTACCGCAGGACCGGGCTGTGTTGCAGTCTCTGGTTGTGTTGCTGTCTCTACTTTTGCAGTCTCTTGCTGTATCTCTTGTGTTGCAGTCTCTTGTTGTGTTGGAGTCTCTGGCTTTGCGGCGCCAATCTCACCTGTTTCATCTTGCTTTTTGAATTCGCGGTACTCTGCAATGGTGGATCCGCAAGAGCACTTGTACTGTCCCCTCTCTGCAAGAACTAAATTGTCTGCTACTGTCTCGTTTGGATTCTCAAACTCGATATTCGGGGCGCCCTCGAACTCTTTTTCACACGTGTTGCAAAAATGTTTAGAGATGTCGGCTGCATCAAGCCTTCCTATCGGGGCTAGAAACAAGTCGGGACCTCCAAGATTTCCCTTTGTCTGCTGCTCGTCTGTGACTTTTGCCATGACATAGCCGCCAGAGCCTCGCAGTTTCTTGAGTCTGACTTCTGAACTCATACACGGGAAATCCCGCCTGTGTGTCATTTAAGTATATCAGACCGTCCCGGAAGGGGTCAGGTCGCCTCTAGCACTACCAGATGATCCATCACGTTCTGAGATAGTCAAGGTTTTTAGGTATGAATAACACAGCCAAAACAATGGCAGTAACTCCGATATCTGATGCAAAGTCATGGGAGACTGATGTGATAAATTCAGATGTGCCCGTGTTTGCTGACTTTTGGGCCGAATGGTGCGGGCCGTGCAGAATGGTAGGGCCGGTAGTCGAAGAGCTGGCAGGCGACTATGAGGGCAGGGTAAAGTTCGTAAAGGTAAACGTGGATGAGGCAAGCGAGCTGGCCTCAAAATACAACGTATTTAGCATTCCCACCCTCATACTGTTCAAAAAAGGCGAGGTGGTAAGCCAGCAGGTGGGCGCAGCCTCTAAAGACTCTTTCAAGGGCATGATTGAAAAGGCACTCTAGACCCATTCTAAAGTAATTAATATTCCAAGCTCCAAGGAGAGTCATGTCATTTGGAGAAGTCGACACGCTCAACATGCTCTATGAAAAGCTGCAGAGCCTCTTTGAGGAGTCACAGGGATACTATGAGACCTTTCTTGACACCAACAACATGTACAAAAAAGGCCAGCTAAGCGACAAGGAGTTCTTTGCAAAGCTTGGCGACTATACTGTGGCATATTCTGCGCTCGAGTTTCTTGCAATAAAGGTGCTCTTTGAGATGAAAAAATCAATGGGTAACACTACTAGTGCCACACAGTCACCCGGACTCATGCCGGGAATGGGCACTCCGGGAATGGCAGGAGTGCAGCCGGGAATGCCGCAGAGGGGGACTGCAGCAAACCCTGTCGGGGGTCCGCCGGGAATAGTATCTGCGCAAGAGTCCTTTGGAGATGTCGGCACGCTGCCATCACCGGATCCGTCGCTTGTTCCAAAACAGGCGCATGGATGTTCTACATGCGGCGCCCAGCTGCGAAGTAATGCAAAGTTTTGCACTTCGTGTGGGGCAAAAACCTAGTCCTGTGTAGTTCCGCACTCTGGGCAGAATTTTGCCCCCGATGAGAGTGTCTTTCCACATTCGTGGCAGAATCTGCCGTCTTGTTTCTTGCTGTATGCGTTTCCGACAGTTGCAGTGCTGCGCACAGCACCAGAGGGAACGTACGTCTCATCATCAATTAAGACGGGCTCAAAGTCCTGCTCTGTCATAAATGTCATCATTCTGGGAATTCCCTTGTCCTTGTTCTCAGGGTCTGGCACCGAGTCGCCAAGCCAGAATGCAAAACGCATCAGGGTCAGCTCTGGGGTGGAGAATGCCAGGGTGTGCTTTGACATGTAGTCCTGTGCTGCCTTTTTTCCATCAAAGACTTGCATGGATGTGATGGGATTGTGTTTATGTATAATGTTTACTAGTGGGCCCTGCCGCTAAAGACTGCCTAAATCAGGATATGCTAGTATAGGTTGCTAGTATAGGTACAAGAGGTGGTAGATGAATATTAAGAGGCCTGCCGCATCGCCAAAAGAAGTCATTTGCTCTGCGAGCTGATCGCCATTGGCTTTATAGTTAAAGACATTGCTGAATTTTCCATCCTCTAGATCGCTTATGACTGCCCACATCTCAGGGCTTGGCTGTGACTTGTCGCCGCGGGTGTGCTCTCTTGCCGACTCGTCAATCACTGCGTTATGGTGTATTGCATAGTCGCGTGCGATCGCAAGATCAGTCTCTGTGATCTCTGGACTGTTGTTTGCCTTTGCCTCGTCTACTATCATGTGATACCTGTCATCAAGGGTTACAAACAGATCTATATTCTCAAGCGTGTGAAATACGTCTTTTGCAGGGTATGGAACGCTGTCTGACTCTGCCTGGGCAAACGCAAGGCTGGTGCCTAGTGATGCCGTTGCAACCAGAGCCAGCATGACAAAGACTGTATTTCTCATGCCTGTATTGGGGTGTATTTGACTAATAAACGCTTTTATAATTCCATATTCCTGTTCCCGCTTCTTGGAATGAACGATATGTATAAATAGTATTGCGGCAGGCACGACTCGTGCGTACAGGCGTGCTCATCCCGGGATCATACCACTCTAGTGGCTAGAAATTTATACAAACACGGTTCCATCACGTATAGTGTTTACCGGAATCATACAGGGAATGGGAAAAGTCAGAAATGTCTGTCCTGGCAGGGACGGCAGCTCTATAATATTAAAGGTGGATCTCGGCAGGCACGCAAGAGGACTCAAAAAGGGCCAGAGCGTCGCGCTTGATGGTGTATGTCTCACGGCGACAAGTATCACAAGGCAGACGTGCACCTTTGAGATTATTCAAGAGACTGCCAAGCTCACATCACTTGGCAGACTAGAGCCGGGACAGACAGTCAACATTGAGCGAAGTCTCAGGGCAGGTGATAGGCTCGAGGGCCACTTTGTCCTAGGACATGTAGACGGTACTGCCACGATCACAAAGATGCTGCACCTGCCCAAAGAGGTTCAGATGTGGTTCCGATTTCCCAAGAGTCTAAGACCATACGTGGTAAAAAAAGGCTCGATAGCGCTAGACGGGGCGAGCTTGACTATTACTAGTACGAATAGTAATACGGCATCAGTATCGCTAATCCCGCACACCCTCAAGACCACAAATTTGCACGCCAAAAAAAGAGGCGACATGCTAAACATTGAGACTGACATACTAGGAAAATACATCAAGAACTTACCAAAATAGTGGTAATTACCATTATACAAGTAAGCTTTATAATCACAAGATACACATCCCATTCATGCTTGAATCGGCGCTAGAGTCACTCCGGCGCGGCGAGTTTGTACTATTATTTGACTCGGCAGGGCGCGAAAACGAGATAGACATGGTAGTTGCTGCCGAATTTATCACGCCAGAGCACATCTCTAGGATGCGCCGTCATGCAGGTGGTTTGGTGTGCACGGCGCTAGAGCACTCTTTTGCAGAGTCCCTTCATCTCCGATACATGCACGAGATGCTAGCAGACTCTGAGCACCGCGACATGGTACTAGGTCTTGCCCCGTACGGCGATCGCCCGTCTTTTTCAATATCTGTAAATCATCACAGCACGTACACTGGCATTACAGACAGGGACAGGGCGCTCACCATACAAAAGATCGCCTCCATATATGGTATGTCTGAGAGGAGAAAAGAGTTTGTCTCCTCGTTTAGGACGCCAGGACACGTGCCATTACTTGTTGCCGCAGACGGCCTGCTTGCAGAGAGGCGCGGACACACAGAGATGTCTGTGTATCTGGCGCGACTTGCAGGACTTGTCCCTGTTACTGTTGTATGCGAGATGCTAGATGCGCAGACATATGCGGCGCTCACAGTAAAAGAGGCGCAGAAATTTGCCAAACAGCATGCAATACCGCTAGTAGACGGCGAGGAGCTGCTCGGATATGCAAAGGTGCACCTGTCTTGAGGATTGCGCTGCTTGTATCAGAGTTTAACTGGGACGTTACATCTAGAATGCTAGAGGTGGCGCAAGAGCGGGCAGAGCAACTGCATCTAGAGATATCTCAAACGTGCCGCGTCCCGGGCGCCTTTGACATGCCGCTAGTAGCAGACGCGCTGCTGCGGCGCGACGATGTCGACGGAGTGGTTACACTTGGCGCCATAATACGCGGACAAACCAGACACGACGAGGTCATATCACACGCAGTTGCAAACTCTCTTGCAATTTTATCTACCACCCATCAAAAGCCTGTATCCCTTGGAATCTCCGGACCCGGGACAAAGCGGCACGCATATGCTAGAATCCGTCCCGTCTCAGAGCGCGCAGTAGAGGCAGTGCTAAAGGTCTCCGAGCAGATTCGGGGGATGCAATGATTCAGCTGAGCATACTTCAGATACGCGGGTACGGCCCCTGGACGCTCACCCTTGGAAGCGACCGCGAGCACGAGCTGCAGGTATTACAGGCATCAATATATGGCAGACTCCAGAGGCTCTTCTCTGAGAGAAACTGCCTAGTATTTCCAAACAGGGGCGATGAGTTCTTTGCAGTTACAAACGGCCTAGATTCAGACGGCCACAAACAGATACTTGATTCACTTGACTTTGATGTGGATGTCTCAGTATTGGTAGGTATTGGAGACACGCCGCTAGAGGCGGATCGCGCGGCGCACAAATCAGGGGCGTGCAGTCCTGATGCAGACGAGGCGTGCATAATGCACTTTGATGTGGAAAATCTTACATCCCGCCGCCAGTCAAGATCACCATACGAAACAACACTGGATGTATTTTCTCTATACTGTGAAATGTCGAGGTTTTTTCTCAGATATGACTCGCTTGCGTTTTTTATGGGGGGTGATAACTTTATGGTAATAGCAGGCAATGCTGCAAAAAAGGCGGCGCCAGAGTTTTTAGAGCATGTACAAAAAAAATGCAAAATGCGCCTCAACTGTGGGATTGGAACAGCAAGTACTGCGCGCGAGGCTGCGCGCCTTGCAACAGAGTCGCTAGATACGATAAGACGGCTGCGCAAGTCCGGCAAGCATCCGGGGATATACGAGTTGTCATGCTGATAAAAAATGCAGAAATTCTTGCAGGTTTTGAGCTAGATCACACCAGGGCAGACGTTCAGATAAAAGACGGCGTGTTTGCACGCATTGGGCATGACATAAGGGCAGATCCCGGAGAAGAGCAGCTAGACTGCTCGGGGCTGCTGATGATCCCGGGATTTATCAACTCGCATACGCACATTGGCGACTCTGTAGCAAAAGATATTGCTGCAGACTATTTGGCAGATCATACAATACATCCCGTATATGGGGCAAAGCAAAAGATACTCAAAAACACAAATCAGCAAAACCTGGCAGAGCTAATGCGCGCAACTTGCCGTCTCATGGTCTCAAAGGGGATAACTACGTTTGTAGATTTTAGGGAAGGCGGAACAGACGGGGTGCTATTACTAAAAGAGGCGCTGCGGGGTGTCCCGATACGGGCAGTGATACTCGGGCGACTAGAGTACTATATGCGGGCAGAC
>RHFD01000035.1 GCA_003724325.1 Nitrosopumilus sp. D6
ATGCTCATGCTATCTAGTCAGGGTGTTTTCGTATTTAAATCAGGCATGTAATCCCCCGTTTCCTACTAGTTTAGGGCATGAAAGGTATTATATACTGACTCGGGAAGTGCTCATTGTAAGATGGCACTAATTCAGATATCCAACCAGTCGACTAAAAGTTTGGGCAAGAAATCCACCATCAGATTCACCCAGAGCATCTGCCCTGACTGCAACATGATCCTTGATGCAGAGGTCTTTGAGAGGGATGGCAAGGTGTTCATGTCAAAGGTCTGCCCGACACACGGTGAATGCGAAGAGTTGTACTTTGGCTCTTTTGAAATGTACAAGAAATTCAGTACATACTGGATGGACGGCAAAGGGGCACATGCTCCAAACGTAATGATTGAAAAATGCTCATGTCCCAATAATTGCGGATTGTGCTCAAACCACCTGTCTCACAGCGGACTGGCAAACATGATAGTTACAAACCGGTGCGACCTTACATGTTGGTACTGCTTTTTCTATGTCAAAAAGGGACTAGAGGGGGCATACATGTACGAACCGGATCACACACAGATCCGAGCCATGATGAAGACACTCCGCGCAGAGAGACCAATCCCTGGCAACTCGATGCAGATTACCGGAGGCGAGCCAATGCTTCGCGAGGACATTTCAGATGTAATCAAGATAATGAAGGAAGAAGGAGTAGATCATATCCAGATGAATACAAACGGTATCAGACACGCAATGGATCCAGAGGCGGCAAGAGAGGTAAGGCTTGCCGGATGCAACAACCTGTATCTCTCATTTGACGGAGTTACCGCAAGAACCAACCCAAAGAACCACTGGGAGATTCCATACGCACTAGACAGCTGTCGCAAGACCGGCACATCCGTAGTATTTGTTCCGACTGTGATAAAGTCAATTAATGACCACGAGCTGGGCGGAATCATCAGGTATGCTCAAAAGAACATGGACGTGGTGCATGCAGTAAACTTTCAGCCCGTCTCACTGACAGGAAGAATGGGCAAGACAGAGCGTGAAAAGTATAGAATTACAGTACCTGACTGCATTCAGAGGATTGAAGAGCAGACAGGCGGAGAGGTGACAGTCGATGACTGGTTCCCGGTTCCAAGTTGCATGCCACTTACAAACGTGATAGAAGCATTTTCCAGCAAGCCAAAGTACGAGCTCTCAATCCACTTTGCATGCGGAGCAGGCACGTATGTATTTGAAGATAAAGACACCAAAAAATTCGTCCCGCTCACAAAGTTCTGTGATATTCAGGGCATGCTAGAGTTATTTGAAGACAAGGCAGAAGAGATCCGCTCTGGCAAGAACAAGTACTTTACCATGCTAGAGGTGGTTCGTAAACTAAAGGGATTTGTAGATAGCAAAAAGCAGCCTGCAGGCCTTGATCTGGCAAAGATGTTTGGCAACATACTGATGAAGAGATCCTTTGATGCCGTGGGTTCGTGGCACGTAAAGGGTCTGTTTCTAGGTATGATGCACTTTCAGGACAAATACAACGAGGACTTGGAGAGACTGCAGAGGTGTGATATCCACTATGTCACACCAGACCTGAGGATAATTCCGTTTTGTGCCTTTAATGTAATTCCGGAATGGTACAGGGACAGGATTCAAAAGAAATATTCCATTACTGTAGAGGAGTGGGAAGAGCGTGAGGGTGTAAAACTTGAGGATGGACTGTATCGCGGCCTGATGAGGCGCGGAGCAGGCGACGAGCTTGCAGCAGGATGCGCAAAGAGCCAAATGTTCCACGAGGCCTCACAGGCCACAACATAGTCTAGAGAAGAGCATAATTTTACCAAGCACGTTTCAATTCAAAATCCTTAAAAAGACTGTGATCTATTTTCTACCGTGAGAATACTATTAATCTCTCCAACCCAGTCTGGAATAGGTGGAATCGCGCAGCACATACAAACCCTGATCAAATTTCTGGAAAAAGAAGGACACTATGTAGAGACAATCTCGTCTGATAACACATTCATAATTCCCATAAACGGACTCAAGAATCCAAGTTTTTTGATTACTGCTGCGATCAAGGCCATGTTCAAAAGGGACTTTGACATTGTAAACGGCCATCACATTCCATCTGCGCTAGCCATGAGGCTGGTTCCAGGGAAAAAGATCCTCTCAATACACAATCTGTTCTCAGCAGTCATTTCATCCACACATGGAAAATTTCTAAACAGTATTGCAGGGAGATTCGAGCGCATCGCCATAACTTGGCCCGATGTCATAACCGTAGTGTCATACAATGCATGCAAATACTATGAAGAGATAGCAGCAAAGATTCAGACTGATGCCATGAACATATGCCAGATTCCAAATGGGGTAGATATTTCCATGTTTACATCAGTGGACAGACGGTACGACAAGCAGGTGATATCCGTGGGAAGGCTGGCAAGCGCGAAAGGCACGAATAATTTGATAGAGATCGCCGGGCAGCTGCCACCTGATGTGAATCTACTCATACTGGGAGCAGGTCCGGAAGAGCACAAGATAAGAGCCGTCGCAGAATCTCACAAAAACATCCATTATCTTGGATACAAGAAAAAAGAAGAGACCATAGCCCTCATACGCGGCTCTGACATACTGCTACAGCCTTCCTTGTTTGATGAGACTAGCTCTTCAATTCTAGAGGCAATGACGTGTGGTACGGCAGTGATCACATCTGATCTAAATGGAACTCGGGAGATGATAACTAATAATGAGAGCGGAATACTTGTGGATTCTGGCAATCCTTCAGGATTTGTATCTGCCATATCCAGACTGCTTGAAGACACAGAAGAGAGATCAAAAATGGCAACAAAGGCTGCAGAAAATGCCAAAAAATACAGCTGGGACGTGATAGGCAAAAAATACATCGAACTGTACGAGTCACTTTTGTGATCATTTAGACATGTATGATCTATCTTTTGAAATCTACAAGGCTTCATTTTTATTAAACAAATAGTGTCAAGACTGTGGGCTTATCATACATGACAAACAAAATACTACAGATGAGCATTGAGGAGGCAAAGTCGGCGCTAAGGTCAAACTCGATTTCAATTTGCGTGGTGGGAGTTGGAAGAATCGGTCTTCCCACGGCGCTGTCATTTGCAAACACAGGATTGCATACGGTGGGTCTTGACATTGACGAGAATCTAGTCAGCAGGCTCAACTCTGGTGACTATCCCCTCAAGGACGAGCCGCACTATGACCGTATATTCGAACTAGTTCTGGCTGAAAAAAAATTCAAAGCTGTTAGTAGCGCAAAGGATGCCATCTCGCAGTCAGATGTCATACTGCTTTCACTTCCCACGCCGATGAATAACGAGAATGTGCCGGATTATTCAGCTTTGAGGGACGTAGGCATGCAACTGAACCAGTTTCTCACAGAAGATTCGCTTGTGATAGTGGAGAGTACGGTAGAACCTGGGTTTGTGGAAAACGAGCTGATTGGAATCATAGAAGGCACGGATGGTCGTCTTGTAGCAGGCAAAGATACTCGAGTATATGAGCACGCGCCCACGGCTTGTGGGCGCAATAAATGATCATACGACCGATATCATATCCGAGCTGTACCAATCAGTATTTTCTGTAAAGATGATCCGGCTCTCTGACTGCAAAACTGCAAATGCGGTAAAGCTGACCGGCAATGTATTCAGGGATGTCAACATTGCATTTGTCAATGAACTGTCCATTTTGTTTGAAAAGATGGGAATCGATACCTATGCTGTGCTCGAGGCCGCAAAAGCAAAGCGCATGTTCCTTGCACACGATCCCGGAGCAGGAGTCGGTGGTCCATGCATTCCAGTCAACTCTTATCAATTCCTCAACCTTGCACGATCCCTGTCAGGTAGTTTCAAGATAATCGAGGCTTCCAGAAAAATCAACGAACATATGCCATTTCATGTCATCGGACTGATCAAAGACATCTTTGAGAATACCAAGAAAAATCTTGGAACATCTACAATCATGGTACTAGGAATCACCTACAAGCCAAACGTAAAGGATGTCCAGCTGACTCCTGCAGAGCCCATTATCGACAAGCTAAAGGACATGTGCGCAGACGTAAAGATCTTTGATCCGTTCTTCAAAGGGGAGAAAATATTTGGGATTACTTGTGAAAACAGTCTCTACGAGGGTCTGGCAGGATGTGACGGGATCGTTATAGTTACAAATCACGATGAATTTACCAGAATTGATCTCGGAGTGCTGGCATCAAAGATGAGAACTCCCATACTGGTGGACACTAGAGGATTGGTTTCAAAAAATGAGGCAGAAAAAGCTGGCCTGATATTCAAGGGACTTGGACGGTAGCTCAAGCATCCGGACCTCAAACAGCGCAAACTGTCACGATGACTGTCTTGCAATGTTCTTTAATATGTCTGAAAGCTCTTTTGCGCGCTTGTCTAGACCAAAGTTATCCTCGACAAATTTTCTTCCATTCTCCCCCATCTTTTTCATCATGTCTGGGTTGTCAAGAACGCATTTGATTTTTTTAATCCATCCATCGCTGTCTCCTGCAGAGATCAAAAAACCTGTCCTGCCGTCTTCCATACACTCTGGAATCCCACCAACATTAGTTGCAAGAACGACCCTTTGCATCAATTGGGCCTCAAGTAGTGAGCTTGGAGACATATCTATCCCGCTGATTAGAGCATAGGCATCAATACCTGCCAGATACTCCCTTACTTT
>RHFD01000058.1 GCA_003724325.1 Nitrosopumilus sp. D6
AAAAAAGGAGGATGCCTGCCTATTTTACAGGAGAGTTTGCCGGATCGTCGAGTTCCTCGTTTACAAACGAGGCAAATTCCTCGTCAATCCACGAGTCATCGATCGTGAATCCGATACCAAAGCTGTCAAATTCATCATGTAAGATGACAGATCCTTCAACATGCTTGGACTCTGTAATGCCGACAGGCACATCTACTGCGACTGGCGCTACAATCCACATTACAGTAGCTGCCATTCCTATGTAGAGGCATTTTCTTGCAAGATCCCGGTCGTCTTTTTTGACGACTACGTATGCTATCACGCCTCCTACTATGCCCAGGATAAATCCCAAAAGCATCCATAGGTCGCTTCGTTCAGTCTGTTTCAGACTCATTGATTGTATATGGTACTCGCAGTATTTATACATTATTTTCATTCCAACTTTCGAGAACAAGAGTTTGTAATCAGCGAGATGTTTATAAGTATGTGAATATCGGCTCGATATTTTGTGCCTAGAAAAGGGTTAGAATCTGCTCTCTTCGACACTAATGGAACCCTTCATCCAAGGATGCGGCTCACAGTGGTAGGAAAATTCTTGCGGTTCAGTGAATACAAACTCGTATGTCTCACCTGCCAATATCAAACCCGTCGATCCAAACTCCCCGTTATACGAGTCAACCTGCTCGTGGTCAGGAGTCACCGTGTGGGCCGCGCCATCGCTGTTTGTCCACAGCACCTTGTTGTTCTCACCTAGCAGCGCAACGACATTATTTGGAACATAGTTGTCATTACCCATTATGGCTGCACCCTCTACAATATCAATTATCAGAACATCTGTAGGTTCCAATATCTCCTCTGATACTGACGGCTTTAGGAGTGATTCTGGAAGGTAAAACGAGGTGTAAAAGACAATCGTAACTGACATTCCCACAAGCAGTGCGATCATGCCTATCCCATACGCGTGGCTTGATGTCGGCTGGCTCATTATTTTTGCACCTTGGCAGAGTTCTTATAAATGTACTAATTGTTCCAGAAGCCGTCTTGGGGGCGACTAGCTCTTTTGGCTTTGCATCAGTAATTGCAGCAGTGTCAGTCTCTGGAGATGCAAGCTTGGGTTTCTCATTTACTGGTGCAGGGGGTGGTGGCGGGGCATTTTTTTGCTCGTTCATACCGTATCTGTACACATGGAAGAATGCGGCAAACACTAGCAGTATCACGCCGACAAAAAACAGCGAGACGTTTCTCATGCCAGTAAGTGACGCGTTATATGCAGCAATGTTGAGGAATACTTGGAATGCAAGCAGCGCCACGAGCATCCAGTTTATCCACTTTTCAGAGAACTTGAATGTGGCCACCTGATTTGGACCTGTACTTTTTGCGAGCTTTGACTTTCTTTCTGCCTCGTTTGCAAGTTTTATCATCATGTATGAGAATCCAAATCCGAGTGGCACCATTAGTATCATGGTAGAGTAAAAGAAGATGGGATCAATGACTAGCCTGTCTACAAGCGGGATCAAGTGATCCGGGGATATGTAAAATCCCCAGTATGTAGTCACCATTATCTGTGCAATGCTTGTAATTCCAAAGGCAGTAATTATCGGCCTGTCGCGCCAGGAGAATTTTTTATACCTATCTATGAACGGTATTAGCACAAACGTGACTATAAACAGCAGCGGCCAGAGCAACCCTGTTACAAACTTGTCATACTGTGTCCTCATAAACGCGTATATCCCAGTCAGATACCATTCTGGAACCGTCACACCCGGAGCTTGGCCTGGCTGGAACTTGAATCCCAAATCTATTGGAAATACCCCCCCTGTAATCAGAATGGCTCCGCTTATGGCCATTACCATTGGTACATCAAATACTAGAAACCGCGGAAAGTGGACTGCCATTAATCCAAGCATTACAATTGGTAGCAAAAACACGTGTTGCGCATAAAACCGCAACACAAAGTCCGAAAAGCCACTGCCTAGAGCCGCATCACGTATGGTCGGCCCCACCACCGGAATCGATGTGGTAAGGGATGCGGCAATACTTATTGCAAGCTCTGCCCGTTCGCTAAATATCACATCATATCCCGTAAATGCCTCTAGTATAGTTACCACGCCGAGTATGACCCCGGTCATCCACAGCACCTCGTTTCTTATCTTGTACCTGCCGCTAAAGTACTGATAGTACATGTGCAACACTGCAAGCAGCACCATTGCGTTTGAACCATGATAGTGTATGTTTCTAATGTGAAATCCAAACGGAACATCATCATTGATAAACTGGACGCTGTCCCATGCCCTGTCAAGAATCGGTTGATAGTAAAACATGAGCAGTGCACCGGATATCCCGAGTATTATAAACACTACAAACGTAAGCATTCCCAAAAATCCAAACGGACTTACAAACCGCGCGGGAAATGAAAATTTAATGGCAGTAAATATGGTCCTATCTACACCATCCCAGAGCCAGTAAAAAAACGCAACTAGTCCCGTTCTTCTCTCAAGCGAAACGGCCATATCCAATTACTCCATTCTCGTTTACCTCAAACTTTGGCGGCAGTATATACACAAATCCTTCAGAATTCACCTCTAGGGATAGCCTTGGAAGTGTGTCTGATGGAGGAGCTTGCACGGATGCCGGACCTAAAAATGCAGTGCCAGTCTGTGGATCATACATGCTGCCATGGCAGGGGCACTCGCCTCTCTTCCTGCCTTCATCAGGCCAATACTTCCACAGGCACCACAGGTGCAGACAGATCATGCTGTATGCCCGGAGCGCAGACACATCAGTCTTTGATCCCCCCAGCTCATCTGGAAGCCTGATAAACTGCCACTTGCGAAATGCCTCTGCATCAAGCGCCGGATCGCCGGTGGCAGGATACGTTATGATTTCAGCAAAGTTTACGGGAAATGATTTCATGTTTGCGTGTGTTCCATCAGGAAGCGTCACGGGAACCTTTTCAAGCGATGCAGTGCGGGGATTTGGCATAAAGTTTCCAAACGGGACAAAGGGGGCAAACGCCAGTCCCGTACCAGCGGCGCCCATCAGTTTTAAAAAGTCCCTTCTAGATAACCCGCCAGACTTTTTTACACCAAGCTCGGACATCCAATATCACATGCTTGGCAATTTGCTTATAAATCTTGTTTAGCTACTTGGCCTGTTCTTTGTCTCAGCAACATGAGCATCACCCCTGCTACTCCCCCGATGAGCACACCGATCACGATTCCAAGTATAGTAGGGGTATCATCAGACTTCAAGACAGGCAAAGAGTCTGTCGGTGGCACGTATTCTGGCGCGGCAGCAGGTTTGGCTGGCGCAGGCTGTTGTTTTTCTTTGCTATCTGGCGGCGAGAGATTTGTAAACTTTGCCACCAGGGTGACAGGCTCTGTTGTAGAGTCTCCTGCAAACAGTGTAGAGTGGGTCAAAAGCGTGTATGTGCCTGTTCCATTGACTGGCACGTACAGCACTGTGGATCGCTCGTCTTTATTATCTGCCGGAAAGAACCCACCCCCTTCGCTAAACCCGGTAGTTCCAAGCCAGTCAAGGGAGGGCCAGCCATTAAGATGCCCAAACACGCCTGCAGGAACGCTTGTCTGGATTATCTTTCCTGCGGGATCAGTTACAAATATCGAGTGACTCGTGTCGTCTTTTTCCCATGAGAGCTCGAGTGCTACTGTATCAATAGAGTCGTCTTGTATGTCAAAATAGTACTGCCTCCAGTCTCCTGCCATGTAGCGGTTTGACATATCAAAGGCGCCCTTGACGTATCCGTTCCCATACATAATATCGCCGCTTTGCACCCCTGCCACCTCTACTAGTGTATCAGTACTAGGTATGGGTTGCACTACTACAAATGATACAGGCGCCCTTGTTGTGCTCTCTGGCCCCTCAAACGCAAGGAATCCCTGGTATATGCCAGTCTGTGCATCGTCTGGCGCAACTAGTGTCACATCCACATCAACAGAGCTACCTGCAGGAACCGTGACTGTCTGCGACTCTGTCCAGATGACTGGCCATGACTCGTCCTTGTAATAGCTTGCAGACAGGGTATAGTTAATTGCAGTAGAGTTTCTCCCGGTATCACCAGTCCAGTAGGAGAATATAGTCGGTACCTGGTACACGCCGACTAGCGGCGTCCCCTCGAATTTCTCAGCAGGATCACTAATGCGGAGCTCTTGTACGGTCCCCCATGCGCCAGCCCTACTAACCATTGAGAGCTCGTCACTTGCAACTTTTGTGTCATTGTTTTCATCAATCCAGTCATAAAGGTATAGTGATGCAATGCTTAGATCGTCGGCGTACTGCTCTGTCGTGGCGTTCATAAATGCTTCAAACGCATAGTTGGCACTTAGGATCAACAGTGATGAATCCTCTGGAATCGGGTTTTCATCATCAAAAAAATCCCCTAGTGTGTCATGCTGTTTCACATCAGAGAGACCGACATAGTTTGGAGCAAAGACGTCAGTCTTTTCAAGTGCAGGGTCTAGCTGCCTTGGCATTGTAACATCGTTAAACTCTGTCTTTTGTACCATGGAGACACTTTTTGGCGCCACCTGTATAGTGATGGGGTACTCGGCAGGGTTTGTTATTGTAAATACTGCCGTACTCTTTTCACCTGGAAGCAGGCGTCCTGCAAACCAGCTTGTCATGGGGGCAGAACCCGAAGGCAGTAGCGTGCCGCCTAGTCCAATCTCTGCCAAGTCTGCAGATTCTGCCGCAGGCTCGAGCAAGGCCGCAATGTTTTGGTATGATGCGTCATTATACACAAGAAATGTGCCGTTTTTTCCATACACATAGGATAGCGCGGCTGCCGCGTCTGCAAGTCCTGATCCCTGCGTGAATGGATCATTGCGGAGATCACGCGCAGTAGACATTAGTATGTTCTTTATGATAAACGGATTGATATCTTGCGACTGTTTTTGCATTCCCTCCATTAGTAATGCCGCAGTACCTGCCACTACGGGCGCCGCCATGCTAGTGCCGCCATACAGGGTAAAGGGTTCAGTCTTTGAGTCGATCTCATTGTTTAGCACGCTAGAAGGTACAAATCCAAATGCCCCAACGCCCATCAGATCCGGCTTTGGATCCCCGATGGGGCCGGGGCCGCGGCTGCTAAAGTCTGCAACATGGTCGTGATGAATAGTAGTAGAGCCAAACCGTGGCTGTTCCTTATATCCGCCAAACCCCACAAAGACATTGTTTGTAGTGGCGCCAACAGTTATCCCAAACGGTGAAGAACCGGGAGGGCCAATTGTGCCGTATCCCTGCCCAGAGTTGCCTGCGCTAGTAACCATTAGCACCCCCGGATAGTCATCATCAAGTGCGCGCGGGGTTGCAAGCGCCCCGTGGATCAGTGAGAGGGTGTCAAATCCCGGGGAGACTCCCAGTGATGGAAACTCTGAGATTCCCCAGCTGTTTGATATTATATCTGCCCTAGTACCAGAATACTTCCAGCCCTCATCATGCAGATCAAAGCCGGCAGCCCACATCCAGCCGTACAGTATATCGCCAAACCAGAGCGCCTTTACAGGGATAATGCTAGCCCCCGGCGCCACGCCTGAAATAATATATTGTGTCTCTTTGTCATAGATTCCATATTTTTCCATCCCGCGTGATGTAATGGTTCCCGTACTTGACGTGCCATGTCCTTCAAAGTCAGTCATCACTCCAAAGAACTCCCCGTCCGGATCAATTGCAGGTAATAGTGTTCCATTTATCGCCTGCAAGACATCATCAATCTCAGCGGCAGAGTCTGCAATTACTCCATGTATATCTAGTACACGCGCCCCCACCACGCCGGCGCTAAAGTCATCCCTGCCATCACCATCAGAGTCATACACTAAAAACTCCTTGCCACTGCCAAGTACTATTGGCTTTTCATCTGTAAAGTCAAAGTCATATGCAGGAGTCTTGCCGTCTAGCTGAAAGCGCGTATAGTCCATCCACGCGCTGCTCAGATCCGGGATTATCGTATCATAGACTCCCGGCTGAAACGAGTCCACCATCAATACCGGTACTGACTGAACCCCTGCAAGCTTGCCAGATGTACCACCCTGATATATCACGCCAAGTCTATACACGCCGCTCTTTGATTGTATATAGTCGCGGTCGTTATTGCCTATCTTCATGTCGTGATCAAGTATCCCCTCAAAGACTGGAGAAATACCAGTCTCTGGGTAAAACGAGTTGTACACCTGTAGCTTTGTATTCTGGCCCCCGCGCGTGACATCTAGGAACACGCCCCTCTTTGTAACATACACTGAAGAGTCAATATCCGGAGGCAGTGGCCCGTCGTTATTTCTCACTATACCATTCTCGTCTATAAACGCGTAAAATGTGGCGTTTGTAATCACTATTCCCTGGCCGTCAGAGTCAAGCATGACTGGATGGTTGTTTTTGTCGCGCGCAAGCGAGTGCCGTATGTCAGGATTTGAAAAATCCACGCCGGTATCAACTATGGCGATAACAGTGCCGTTTCCATCCACCCCATACCTTGATAGCGCCTCATCAGAGCGTACTATCTGGGCAGTACCGGATGCATCTGCAGTCTCAGAGTAAAAGTCTAGCTTGTAGTCCGCCATGACAGTATAGCCTCTCTGGGACAGGCCAGATGCCTCGCTTTTTGAAAGAACTGCCACGCCAAAGAATCCGCCAGATCCTGCAGAGTATGGCAAGTCGGGATCATATCCCCGTGCTCCAAACACAAGATACCTCTTGTGGTCATTCTCTGAGAAGAATGTGGGATCAATTTGCATAATGCCAGAGTCAAACTCTATGGATGTGGGATTTCTATCAATAGGCGCGTCTCCAATGAATGCGTACGAGTCTCCGAGTACTGCAGGCAGCGCAGCCAATACAATAATGAAAAGTATTGGTGACATGTACATTGTATTGTCTGGTTTCATATAACTATCTTCTCCGCGCAAGTATCGTGATCTGAAGCGCCACGATCAGCCCAATTGATGCAATTATCGGAAGTAGTAGAGCGTTGAGCTGTGAGGATGCCTCCCCAATGGTGCCAATGTTCTCATCTATCTGTTCACTGGCCCGTACAAGCGTGGTATCAAATGCTGCAATCTCTGACTTTAAGACGCCTAGCTCGCCAGAAGTCTCATCAAGTATCGAGTTGAGATTTATTATCTGCTCAGAGATGCCTCCAATGTCCTGACTTAACACGTTTGTTGCCGACGAGCCATGCGAGGTAGTCCCCTGATGGAATGCAACCACGTGAAACACGTGTGTGCCTTCCTCTCGTGGAATATAGTCAACAAAGTAGAGTCCCTGGTGCAGGGTCTTAAATGTATTTGAGAGCGAGATTGACAGGCCGGATGGGAGATGGACATGTGAAGTCCTCAGTAATAACGTGGGATCATTTCCTATCAAGAGTCCGTCGCTTGTTATCTGTACAAACACCCGGACTGACTGGTGCACTGCGGCAGTCTCTGGGGCAAAGACTAGCGTGCTGAGGTTGCGCTCTACTGGCACATCTGCCAAATCCGTAGTAGAGACAAACTTTACATCAATGCGCTCAGATATGCCGTTTTGCTCTGTGCTGATTACCTCGACAGTATAGGTGCCATACGGAAAGTTAGTAGAGGGTTCAGGCCATATTATCAGGCCATAGTTAAACGAGCCGTCATCGTCTGCAGTTATCTGGTCAAACTTTGCAATCGTATCATCGGGTGCAAAGAGCCGGATTACCAGATTCTCATCTGCTAACCCTGTGCCGTACACCTGAAGCGAGTGGTCAGTAGCATACACCTTGCTGTTTGTAAACACCTCTAGATCGCCTGATGCTGCAGGTATACCTCCAAGTAGTACTGCGACTATTATTAACAGGGGCTTCATTTTACCTTTTTGCCATTACACTAGTAGATATTACTTTTGAACCATTGGCTCTATGCTGCAATCTCCTTGCCAAGCAGCATTTTGTAAAGCAAGACTGCGTCTGACTCGTCTTTTGAACCCACTATCACGGCAGAACCGCGCTTCATAAAGCTGACAGATATCTCGTCATTTCTCAGAGAGAGACCCAGATCCCCCTGATTCTCTACTACAAAGCCCCTGTCCTTGGCAGTAATAGTCACGGCGGCCACATCAAGATCAAAGGCCATACCGGGGGTAACAGAGTACGTCCTCTTGCCCCTGTTTCTGCCGCACAACTCCTCTAGTATCAGCTCTTTTTGCTGCACGTCTTCTTGCCTGCCTGTTCCGCAGACGGGGCACTCTGGTACGATAGACGTCTCCTTGCTGCTAAACTCTAGAGTCTCTAGATCAATGTGGAGTGTCTTTTTGGAGAGCGCCGGCTCTTTTCCAAGTATTATCTTGACTGTCTCTGCAACCTCGATTCCACCCACTATGGATAGTATGGCAGGATGCACCCCCTCAATGCTGCAAGTCGGCATCGAGTCCTCATTAAGTGACGGAAAGAGACAGTAATAGCACGCCGTCTTTTTTGGAATGACTGTAAATGCCTGACCGTACACACCCACTGCCGCACCTGTGACAAACGGGATCCCAAAGTGTACACATGCCTTGTTTAGCGCATATCTTGCATTGACACTATCTAGGGCATCCACTATAACATCACACCCCTCTACTACTTCTAGCGCCGTATTTTCATTAATTGATACTGCCAGCGCCTCTATCTTGCATTCCGGGTTTAGCTTTTGCAGTTTTTTTGCAGCAACTTCCACCTTTATCTTTCCTACATCATCGGCATCAAAGATTATCTGTCTGTGTAAATTTGAGAGC
The DNA here is from genome assembly GCA_003724325.1 of Nitrosopumilus sp. D6. Taxonomy (GTDB): domain Archaea; phylum Thermoproteota; class Nitrososphaeria; order Nitrososphaerales; family Nitrosopumilaceae; genus Nitrosopumilus. The sequence goes on from RHFD01000058.1 coordinate 8,728, forward strand.
TCTATTACATCACGGTCAATAATGCGCAGCGTGCCCACACCCATTGCGGCAAGCCTCACAATTATGGGATTGCCAAGTCCGCCAGTCCCCACAACGCACACCTTTGCATTTTTTAGCTTTATCTGACCATTATACCCTATCTCCTCTAGCATTACCTGCCTTGAAAACCTGTCAAGCTCTTCTGCAGAAAGATCCTCTGATCCGCCTGCGACTGCTGGTAATATGTACACCTCATCACCATCATGGAGCTGCGCCTCTAATCCTCCTGTAAACTTTGCATTCTTGCCGTTAATGTACACGTTGATGAGATGACGCGGCTTTCCATCTGCCTCTAGAACCTTGCGCTCAAAGTCATTACCCATTATCTTTGAGATTTTTGCAAATGCATCAAGAAGCGAGTCTGCAGACATCTCTGTCTTCTTCTCGCCTCCTCCGGGGTTGAGCACTGAGGGAATTGTAAATACAATGCTTGCCATTACCTTACCACCGCTGATATCTCGTTAATGTCTGCCTTTAACACACTGGGCTTTGGCAGAACCTCCATTAGTGATTCTGTGGCCTTGAGGCCGTTTCCTGTGACATAGCACACCACAGAGTCGCCCTTGTCAATCTTGCCCTGCTCGACCATCTTTTTTAGTGCGGCCACAGAGACCCCGCCTGCCGGCTCTGTAAATATACCCTCAGTCTTTGCAAGTAATAGTATCGCATCTAGTATCTCTGCATTATTTGTCTCTTCGGCAAACCCGTTGTACTGTTGCAGTCTCTTGAGGACATATCGTCCATCCCCCGGATCACCTATTGCCAGACTCTTTGCTACCGTATCTGGATGCTCTACTGGTATCACCTCTTTGCTCTTTTTCCTAAACGCGTCCACTATGGGGGCGCAGCCGTGCGGCTGGGCTGCAATCATGTGCATGTTTGATATTTCATCAAGTAGTGATGCAGACTGTAATTCTTCAAACCCCTTGCATATTGCATTTAGCATTGCCCCGCTTCCCACCGGCACTACCAAATGGTCTGGGACGCTCCAGTCCATCTGCTCTGCAACCTCGTATCCAAGTGTCTTTGATCCCTCTACATAGTACGAGCGCAGATTAATATTTACAATTCCATATCCGCGGCTGTCTCCAATCTGCGCTGCAATCCTGTTTGCATCATCATACGTGCCATCCACTGAGATATAGTTTGCCCCGTACGAGAGCGCCTGGGTAATCTTTGCCATCTCCAAGTCACTTGGCGCAAATACATGGCATGGAAATCCCCCCTTTGCCGCATGCGCCGCAGTTGCAGACGCAAGGTTGCCAGTAGATGCGCACCCCACCGCAGAAAGCCCAAACTCTTTTGCCTTTGAGACGGCTACCCCTGCGGGTCTGTCCTTAAATGAGAATGTGGGGTTTACAGAGTCGTTTTTTATGTACAGATTTTTCAGGCCTAGTGTCTCTCCGAGTTTTTCTGCGCGTATCAGGGGAGTCATTCCAGCACCAATGCTTACAATGTTTGATTTTTGCTCTAGCGGCAGCAGCTCAAAGTATCTCCAGTATGTCTGCTCCCGTCCTGCAAACATGTCTCTAGACAAAGAGGAGAGATCATACATTACATCAAGTGGTCCAAAGCAGTCATCACAGACATACTTGAAAGTAGGTTCGTACTCTTTTTTACATTCCCGGCACTGCAGCCTCGTCTTTGTCAAGATCTCAAGTCACCCTCACACGATACATAAAAAATCCTAATATCATATTAAGTATTACTTAATTTAGGCGAGAAAAAATTTAGTGAAAAGGCATGCACGCCTATACTATTTGAAGCCACGACTGTATAATTTGTACATTTTATGCCAGATTGTTGTGAAAGCAGGCCTTTTCACCCAGATGGCAGGCAGGCCCTGACGGCTCTACCAGATAGATTACTGCATCAGAGTCACAGTCAACTAGGATCTTTTTTATCTTTTGCGTGTTTCCAGATTTCTCACCCTTCATCCAGAGCTTGTTCCTAGAGCGGCTCCAAAACCAAGTGTTTCCCGTCTTTTTTGCTAGCTCGAGGGATTCCTTGTTGGAGTAGGCAAGGGTGAGCACCTCTAGTGTAGTGGCATCCTGGACTATTACTGGCACGAGTCCTCCGCTCTTTGTAAAGTCTATCTCGTCGACGGATTTTTCCATTACATATCCTGCAACTGCATCCGTTATAACCTTACGGGAATGCCTCTTTTTTGAAGGTACGACTTTACTCCTGCAACTCCGTGCGTCTCATAGTGGAATATTGATGCCGCAAGCGCCGCATCAGCATCAGACTCTGCAAATACTTTTGCCATGTGATCAGGACTGCCGCACCCGCCAGAAGCTATTACCGGAACAGATACTGATTCTACAATGTTTCTTGTAAGTAGTGTGTCGTATCCGTCTTTTGTGCCGTCCCTGTCAATGCTAGTGAGTAAAATCTCCCCGGCTCCAAGGCTGCAGGCTTTTTTTGCCCAGTCAATTGCGTCAATGCCTGTTGCCTGTTTGCCGCCATATACAAACACCTCAAACCAGAATTTCTTCCCATCCTCTGTGAATGTGTTTTTATCAATAGAGACATCAAAATTTCTCTTTGCATCAATTGCAACCACTATACACTGTCTGCCAAACAGATTCATGAGCTCTGTGAGCACTTTGGGATTATTAATGGCGCCAGTATTAATTCCAACCTTGTCTGCGCCTGAAAGCAGTATGTTTCGAGCATCCTCTAGTGACTTTACGCCACCGCCCACGGTAAATGGTATATCTATTACAGATGCCACGCTTCTTACTAGATTACTGATTATCTTGCGCTGCTGCTCAGAGGCCGTAATGTCCAAGAATACAAGTTCGTCTGCGCCCTCGTCACTGTATCTCTTTGCAAGCTCGACTGGATCCCCCGCGTCTCGAATTGACTCAAATTGGAACCCCTTTACCACGCGGCCATCTCGTACATCAAGGCACGGAATTATACGCCTAGTAAGTGTCACAGTCGGGCCTCCCGTATTGATATCATGCCCTCGTATAGCGCCCTGCCCAGTATGACTCCAGAGGCTCCAATGTTTTCAACGTCGCGGACATCACCCATTCCAGATATTCCGCCGCTTGCAATTACATTTGCGCCGCGCAGACTGCATGCCTGCCTGAGATACTCTAGGTCAGGCCCCTCTAGTGTTCCGTCGCGTGCCACGTTTGTGAGAAGAAACTCTGTGAATCCCATCTCTAAGAATTCCCTCATGGATTCAACAAGTGGAGAGCCAGTGTTTTTTTGCCAGCCGCCTACTAGTATTTGCCCGTCGCGGTGATCCACTGATATGACAATCTTTTCAGGACCAAGCTCTGCAAGTAGTGATGAGAGCAGATTCCTCTCACCAAATGCAAGCGTTCCAATCACTACTCGCTCTGCTGATGCGGCAGCATTAATTACCAGTTTCTTGCTGCGCAGACCGCCTGCCACCTCTACTGGAATCGAGACAGAGTCTAAAATCTCCATTACAGATGTATGATTGGAGCCAAGTCCCAGTGTGGCATCAAGGTCTACAATGTGCAGCATGTCTGCCCCGTCTGCCTCCCACTTTTTTGCCATCTCTGCAGGATTATCTCCATACACTGTCTTTTCTCCGGGATCACCCTGGTATAGTCGCACCACCTTGCCGCCCATCAGATCTACTGCCGGAATTATCTTCATCTCTTACACTCTTGTAAAAAGTTCCTTATCATGATCTGCCCCGTCTTGCCTGACTTTTCGGGGTGGAACTGTGTCCCAAAAAAGTTTCCAGACTCTACTACTGCAGGCACATTTACTCCATAGTCTGACTCTGCGGTAACTATACCATTTGATGAGGGCCTTGCCATGTACGAATGCACAAAGTATGCCCACGAGCCGCCCTTGACTCCCTGCAGTATGAGGCCGGGCCTATTTATCTTGAGATCATTCCATCCCATGTGCGGTATCTTCATGGATGGTGGTAATACTATCACATCTCCTTTTATCACCCCGAGTCCGCGCATACTGCCTTCCTCACTGCTCTCAAAGAACATCTCCATGCCAAGACATATTCCAAGTACGGGCGTATCGCCTACATACTCTAAAAACTGCTCTCCAAGCTTGCAGATGCTCTTCATTGCGGGATCAAAGTTTCCCACTCCGGGAAGAATGATTCCTGAATGGGTATTTTTCTCACCAAGTGAGTCAATTATACTGACAGTTGCGCCCGCGCGCTCTAGCGAGTTTTTAAGGCTGAATATGTTTCCTGCTCCATAGTCAAAGATTGCAACGTCTGCCATTACATCAAACCCTTTGTGCTAGGTATTCCCCGTTTTTTATCAGGCCTTGCTGCATCCCGGAGCGCCACTGCAAGAGACTTTATTGCCGCCTCTGCCTTGTGGTGGTCATTCTCGCCGTACCTTACCCCCAGGTGCACGCAGCAGCACATGTTTTGGAGTAGTGACTGGAAAAAGTGCTCTAAATCCTCGCGCGAGACGTCCTCTATTGCTCCCTTGAGTGACAGGTCAAGCTTGTAGTACGGACGGCGCACTAGATCAATTGATGCCTCTGCAAGTGACTCGTCCATGGGGACAGCAGCCCTACTGAATCGCGCAATGCCGCTCCTGTCTCCTAGCGCCTCGTCTATTGCCTGGCCAATTACAATGGCAGTATCTTCCACTAGGTGGTGTGTGATTCCGTCATTTGATTTTGCAGTCACATCCAGGTCTAGCATGGCATGTGTTCCAAACGAGACGATGAGGTGGTCTAAAAACCTGATGCCCGTCTTTGCCACAGTCTTTCCAGAGCCGTCAATATCTACTGATATGGACACGTCTGTCTCCTTTGTGGTTCGCTGTATAGCGGATTTTCTCGGCTTCATTGAGCATGTACCTGTTATTCTAAATTTAATGCCTTTGGAATCTGGCATATCGAGTCTAGCACTATTTGTGCCCCGTTGTGCCTAAAGAGATCTAGCTTGGCCTCTGGATTCTTGCTGGTGCCCGTAATGCCGCAAAATACCGTATCATAGCCAAGCTTTGAGGCCTCTTGCGCCATTATCAAATCCTCCATTGAATCCCCCACATACATTGTACTAGTCCCCCCCATGCCACCTACTGCATCAAGCAGTGGCTGCGGGTTGGGCTTGGCAAGTGCGCGCGGCTTGTCTTCTAAAAATGCAGAGTGTTCCAGATCAAATCCATCTAGCAGTATTCCAAGTGAGTGGCGCGCAGATGCAAATCCCCTGCCTGTCACCATTGCTATTTGGGATTTGAATTTTGCAGACAGCATACCCATTAGATTCTCCGTTAGAATAATATAGTCGCGCTCGATGAATCCCGGCTCTGTAAACTCTGAATCCCCTCCAAACAGCTCCTTGTACAGTTTGGGGCCGTAAAAGAGCTGGTCAAATGTATCATACAGGGGGCTCTTGCGGCTCAGACCCGGATGCAATGTTTTTTTCAAAATATCAGAGATCTCTGCCATACCCTTGATGTACTGCTCTACTGATGCAATGCCTGTAGAGTCTGCATTTTTTATCACACTAGAGATAAAGTCAGCCTGGTTTCTGCCGGATCTTGCGGCAGTCGCAAGAGATATGATTGCAGCATATGCGAGATCTACTTCGTCGTTGAATCCACCGGTAGACTTGAAGCCGTCGATGATCCCGGGATCAATCGTTATAGGAATAATGCCTGCCGGCTCTAGCACGTGCCGGACTATTCTACAAATCACTGCATCATAGGACTCTGTAATGTCTACTAGTACCCCGTCGCAGTCAAATACAAGCGCGTCTATCTTGGAGCGCTCAAAGTCATCATTAATGTACATCTTTGATTTTTCCAGAGTCATTCCAGTAGATCACGCACTGCTAGTAGGAATTTAGAGTTCATCTCTTTTGTGCCAATGCTTACCCGGAGACACCCGCGGTGCGGGCCTATTTTGCCGAGCTTGCGTACAGAGATTCCCTGCTCTGCTAGGGCAGAGTAGATTCTCCCATATGCGCCGTGCGCATCAAAGAGCACAAAGTTTGCCTTTGAATCAAATACATCAAAAGAGTGATAGGTCCGAAGCGTCCGGATAATTCTTTCTCTTTCAGACTTTATGATATTAACTGCGGCCCTCATAGTATCTGGCCTTTCAAGTGCCGCAATGCCAGACTCGATTGTAACTGTACTGAGCGGATACGGGTACTGGAGCACCCTCATAAAGACGTCTGTAAACTGTGGGTTTGCCACAAAATAGCCTAGCCTCAAGCCTGCAAGGCCAAAGGACTTTGAGAGCGTATTTACTACTATCAGATTCTTGTGTGTCTTTGTCATCGAAGACATGCCATAGTCGCCAAACTCGCCGTATGCCTCGTCTATAATTACCAGGCCATTAAATGATTTTACCAGCCCCTGCAGTCTCTTTTTTGGGAACTGGAATCCAGTCGGATTGTTTGGCGAGTCAAGGTATAGTATGTCAGCCCTTGAAAACTTTGACTCAAAGTCGCCTGCATCAAGCTCCATGTGCTCTGAGAACGGGACAGATATTACCGGAATCGAGTACAGGTCGCAGCGCTGCTCAAAGAACCCAAACGTGGGATTTGATGTGAGTACGCGCGTCTTTTTTGACGCAAAATTTCCCAGTATGATGTCTAGTATTTGGTCAGAGCCGTTTCCCACGCCGATCATCGAGGGAGGCATTCTGAGAAACTTTGAAATGGCGCGCACAAGTCTCTCTGCACCGCCAAGGGGATACTCGCGCACATCAGAGTTCTTTCTTGCATGTGTGATTATATCTCCCTGGAACTGTTTTGGAATTGCATAGTTTTCATTCGAGTCTAGCTTGAGGGAGCCGCCGTTTTGCTCTGGCTTTTGATACCCATACATTGCAGCAAGTTTTTTTGTGTCGTGCTCAAACCAGCCCTTTTTCATAGTCTTCCCCTTGCTGCCTCGTAGTGATTGTAGAGTCCCTCTGCCTCTGCAAGTACCTGCAGGTGTACAGATACATTGGAGAGTGCGCGCTTTGTAGAGGAGACTAGTGTGATCATCTTTGTAAAGTCTAGTACTGAAAGCGAGCCCCTAGAGGCGCCATGCCCTCCGGTAGGAAGAACGTGGTTTGATCCCATGATATAATCACTTGCAGATGACGGAGAGTTGCCTCCAATTAGTATCATTCCCGGAGTCACCACTTTTGATGAGAGTGATGCTGGGTTTTTTGCCATTACCTGTAGGTGCTCTGGCGCAAGCGCGTTTGCAAGAGGTGCCATGTCTGATCTTTTACACACTGCGATAAAGCCATTGTTTTTCAGGCTGGCTTTGACGATATCTCTCCGTTTTATATCCGGCAGCATCTCTGATAGTATATTCTGTACAGACCTTGCAAGTCTCTGCGAGTCCGTAATTATATAGCAAGACGCATCCCTGCTGTGCTCTGCCTGGGAGACAAGGTCTAGCGCCACATGCCTTGGATTTGCAGAACCATCAGCCATTATTCCCAGCTCAGTCGGGCCTGCAAGCATGTCGATTCCAGTGGCGCGGCTAGCAAGATATTTTGCCTCTGATACAATCAGACCCCCCGGGCCCACAATCTTATCTACGCGCGAAATATTTCTTGTCCCGTATGAGAGCGCGGCTATTGCCTGCGCGCCTCCCATTCTGTATATCTCGTGCGCGCCGCACAAGTCTGCAGCAGCAATGGTCATCGAGTCAATCTCCCCGTCGATTCCAGGAGGTGATACCACTACAATTCTTTTGACTCTGGCAGTACTTGCAGGCACTACACACATGACTGCAGAGCTCGGATATCTGGCAAGGCCTCCGGGGACATAGCACCCGACGCTGCGTATTGGCACAAATTTCCGGGTTGTTTTTACACCATTAGATGACATGGTCTGACTCTTTAGCAGGGATATAGTGGCAGACTCTGTCTTTGCAAGCCTGGCGCGCGCAAGGCGCAAAGCGGCAAGCTCTTGTTTTGAAATACGGCCATAGGCTCTCTTTATCTCTGATTTTGAGAGGCGCAGCGGACCCCTGGCTGCCTTGTTGAATCTTTTTTCATGGTATAGTACGGCCTTGTCTCCGCGCCGCTTGACGTCATCAAGTATTAGCCGGACTGCCTTGTTGTTGCTTGGCTGCTTTGTGGGTATAGAGGCTGCAAACTTTTGCACATTAGATACGCGGTATATTTTGATCAATTTTCTTCATCACGCTTTATCTCCTCAAGCTCGAGTATCTGCCGTGGCTCGTGCACCACCAAACCCTGGGCGATCTTTCGCAGCTTGGGAATGAGTTTGTGGAAATCCGTCTTTTTAATAATCGTGTTGACTCCGTACCATCCCGGCTCGCTTAGGGGACTCAGTGTGGGATTTTTGAGGGAAGGCATCTCTGAGAGTAGTTTTTTGAGGTTTTTTTCTTCCACGTTGAGGTAAATGTGCAGATATTTTTTTCCATTGACTGCGCCCCTCATTAGGGTTACAATGTCAAATATCTTTTCGCGCTTTTTTGCGTCCCGGAGCGAGGTCTTGTTTGCAATCAGGTGCGCAGAAGATGTAAAAATTTCATCTGCAATGCGCAGTTTGTTTTGCTTTAGCGTGGTGCCAGTCTCTGTCACGTCAATTATTGCATCAACGTCCTCAGGCGGCTTGGCCTCTGTGGCGCCAAATGAGAGGTGTATCTGGACTTTTTTGTTGGTTCCAAGCCGCACCCACGGCGTTACCATTAGCGGATCCCGGGATCCATAATATTTCGAGTATGACTTTGATTTTTTTATATAAGCTGATGCGGTGGTAAGATACTCTGAGGATATGCGAAGTGTCTTTTTCTTTTTTGCATAGTCTGCAATCATTTCATCTAGTCCCTTGTAGCGGTACTTGTCTGGAAATGCCACTACCAGCCTTATCTTGCCGTACTCGAGATCAAGTATCATATCTACATCAGAACCAGTCTCTGCTACCCAGTCCCTGCCGGTAATTCCCACATCGTAGAGACCCTCTGCCACAAGCATTGGAATCTCTTGGGGGCGGAGCATCTTTACTATTATCTTTGGATCATCAAGATAGACGCGGTATGTCCTGCTCTTTCTGTTTACGCGGGTCCATGACCTCTCAAGCAGCCTAAATGTAGCGTCCTCCAAGCTTCCCTTTGGTATGGCAAATCTTACCTCTGACATTTCCAATTTTTTTGGCAATCTAGGTATATAATCGCATGTCCTAGATTTACCCTAGCAGCTCCCGGGCCCCGTCAAGGGAGATCTTTTTGTGCTGGATCATTTTTTTGACCAGCCCGTCTATCTCATCTGGCTTTGCCCCGGCAGCAGCAGCCAGATTTCTAGCATGGAGCCTCATGTGACCCTTTTGAATCCCTTCTGTGGCAAGCGCCCTGATTGCGCTATAGTTTTGCGCAAGGCCGGCTGCTGCCATTACACATGCAAGATCCTGCGCAGAGGATGCCCCGAGTATCCTTGTGCACACCCTTGCAAGAGGATGCACGTTTGCGATACCGCCTACTATTCCTACGGAAAGTGGAAGCTCTAGCTCCCCGACTAGATTACCATGTTTATCTTTTTTCCATTTGGTTAGTGATCGGTATCTGCCTGAGCGTACGGCATATGCGTTTGCAGCAGCTTCAATTGCGCGCGAGTCCTGCCCCGTTGCGTTTGCAACAGAGATTACACCATTCATCACACCCTTGTTGTGGGTCACGGCCCTGTATACGTCAGCATCTGCAAACTCGTATGCCAGTAACATGTCATTTACCACGTCTTTTCCCCCTACTGCATCCTTTGCAAACGTGGCGCTAGCCCTTGCAAGCCTCTGGACAGAATAGTTTGAAAGTATCCGTAATAGCGCCCGCCCCGATGTGAGCTCTTCAATTAGTGGGGAGACTGCCTCGCACATTGTGTTTGTAATATTGGCGCCCATTGCATCACCTACATCCACTAGTATCTCTACTATCAGCATGCGGCAGGACTCTGCCTGAATCTCCCTGCAAGAGACCTTTTTTGCGCCCCTGCCTGTCTTTGAGAGGGTGCGGCTCTGCTGGTTTGCAATCTCTAGTATGCGGGCCTCAGAGTCTGCTATTTTTTGGACAGACGAATCGTCTGCTCCAAGTATCTGTATCTGGCCCGTACTGTATGATTTTTCTGCACTTGCAGCAAACCCGCCGCATACTCGCGCAGTCTTTGCCCCCTTTGATGCAGCAGCAATTACAGAGGGCTCTTCAATTACCATTGGGACAAGGCAGTCATTCCCATTTATCCTAAAGTTAGTTGCCACTCCAAGGGGTAGTGAGAATGTTCCAATGGCGTTTTCAATCATCTTGTCTGCCTGCTCAAAACCAATTCCTCCGCTGCCCCGCAGTATTCCGAGTTCCTCATCAGATAGTCCTGCAAAGCCGGCCACTATTCCGAGCCTCTCGTCTCTTGACTTTTCATAAAATCCGGGTATTGACGAGTCGGCCATCTTATCTTACTATCCGTAGTAGTTTATCATCTTTGCCGTCTGCAAAGCCCTTTCCGTCCGTGTTGGAGGTAATTACATAAATGCTGCCGTCCATACCTTGCACCACATCACGAATGCGCCCGACCCCGCCTAGGGCGGATTTTTGCGAGGCAAGTCCCTCCTCAACGTCAAGCTGGTACAGGTTTGCCGCCCTCATCGAGGCCATCAAAAAGGAAGGCTCGAGATCAATCTCACCAGTATAAAATAAAATGCCCCCCGGCTCTATGCTTGGATCATAGCACAGGACTGCCTCCTCAAACAGGGAACTGCCTGCGCACTCGAGCTCTGGCCATCCATAGTTTTTACCCGCAATTATATGGTTTATCTCGTCGTTTTTATCTGGCCCAAACTCTGCAACATACATCTCTCCCTGATCATCCCACGTCATACCCTGGGGATTTCTGTGTCCCAGTGTATATACAGGTGATCCCGGAAACGGATTATCTGCAGGAATGCTGCCGTCATCATTGATTCTTAAAATCTTGCCTGCAAGGGATTTGGGATCCTGCGGGAGATGCGATGCCTCTGATGTGGTTCCGGTCCCCACGTACAGCTTGCCGTCTGGTCCAAACTTTACAAATCCCCCGTTTGTAAACGATGATCCCGGGATCCGGTCAAGTATTGTCTGCGCATCTTGGATCTTGTTTTCAGACTCTATTATCTGGATTATCTTGTTCCACAGATTATCCCCGTCCATATACGTCAAAAATACATACATTTTGTGGTTCTCTGCAAATTGTGGATGTAGCGCAATTCCCAACAGCCCTCCATCAAAGACGTCTGCAGGCTGGAACACTGCAAGCGGGGATTCAAGTAATGAGCCGTTCTGAATCACCCTTATCAGGCCCTTTTTTTCTGTCACAAATACGCGGTCTTTAGACACTGCTATTGCGCGCGGATTTTCAAGACCCTCGGCAAGTACCAATACAGCATCGCTGTCTGCTCCCTGCGTGGGCCTAGGCAGGGGAATCTGATAGTCCGGCGAGGTCAGAACCATTATCGAGAACACTACGGCTCCTATCACTGCGGCGATCTGAACTCTCTTGTCCACAAGGGGGAATCCACGATGAATCATATTAATCGAGTTGATAAGGCGTATATACGGCAGGCTGTGACTCTGAATCAGCGGGGTGGGGAAGTCAGACTATACAGGGCTAAGTCATCCCGGCGGGCTCATAACCCGCAAATCAGTAGTTCAAATCTACTCCCCGCTACTTTTTATAAACACAAAACCACTCAAGTGACCCATCAAAGCGCGCCGTGTTGGTTCGTCCCATCCTCTGCAGAGGCCTAGTCAGGTGCCTGTGTGCTGATATGTCTGGAATGTACAGGCGCCTCTTGAGTGCTCTATTTGTCGTGGTGTGTATCTTTGCAGGGTGTCTCTTGCCACACCTCACGCACTCAAAGCCCTGGTTTTTGCCCTTTGACTTCATCTTTTTGGCACAGCTTATACAGGTGGGATTTGAAATGCTAGTATCTCTAGCAGTATTAATCACCTTTATGAACTCGAGATTAATGACGCGCGGAAATCTCCCAGAGGCCCTTCTGACTCCGCCTCCCACCCGGATTCTGTCTCCTGTGATTAGTCCTGCTGCAACAGTAGTCATTCCTGTAGGCTTGTAGACCATACACCAGAACTCGTGATTCCCAGAGAGTACGGCAAACATTACATGCCCACCCCGGAGCATTCTTGGCGGGGTAGATACGAGTCCATTAACCACTCCTGATGAATACGGACTCATCGCGGGATCAAGCTCGTTGTGTAAATGGTCGCCTGTACCCTGGTTTGATCTAAAGATCATGTGTCCGTCAAGCTTTTCATCTGTTCTGAGAATTCTAATGGCGCGCAAAAGCGGGGCGACACCCTCACCCCTTATTCCGTAGAATACGGGATCAGGTCCGTGCGGAGTAATCATGACGCGGTCTCTCTCCACATCATAGCTGCTAAACGTGTTAGGAGCAGTGATCTCTTGCATCTTTTTGACGCTCTGAGCAGATATCTTGCGCCTAGTTCCAAACCGGGATCTTTTGCGATAGCTTAAAAGCTCTAGTGTGTGATCGCCAAAGTCATATCCTGCTGCACCAATTGCACCCACCAGTCCCTGGCCGTTGCCCATCCACGTGTGATCCAGTCTGTTTTGTCTTGCAAATTTTTTTGCATCGTTTCTGCGTACGAGCTGCCAGAGGGCCAGACGGCCAAAGTCTGCAAACTGTGGGGGAATTTTGTCGCCTTCCAGAAATACGAGTCCCGGGTTTGCACCGTTTTTTATATCAGAGTATCTAGATACCATTGCGCGGATGCGTTTTTTAATCCCGGCAGGATTGCCTGTCTTTAGTCTGATTGAGACAGCCCCGTTGCCACGCGTCTTCCAAGGTATGTTGGGGTTAAACCTTACAAGCCGCGGAAAGTCAAGAAATTCTGCGTCATTTCTTGAGAGCGATTCTACCATCTTGTAGGCCAGAAACGTGGTGCACATCCCGCTAGGCGAGTCCGTGTCATCAAAGCCAATGTTGAGTATGGTTTTTTCTGCCATGATAAATCTGCAAAGTCCGGGCATTTTTAGTTGTTGGGTGATACGGTTCAAACTAGATTGTAAACTTGACGGGGTCTAGGCAGAGATGAGATACGATCATTTTCGGATTCAATTTGGCAGAAACCACCAAGTTTACAGCATCTAGCAGACACGCAAAACCGCAAGTGCAGACAGGGTTGAATTATTTCCTTGAATCCGAAACGGTAACTGCCAGATTTATGACAAGCATGCCTTGTATGGATGAAAAACGTTCTAGATGATGCAAAATTATACCATTAGAAACACTATTTACGCTCTAGATACTCTAGTGCTGCAAGCTCGGCAATCTTTAGCTTTTCTAATACTATTGGATCCTGTAGCTTGTCAATCCGTACCGGTGCGTCATGTGCAAATGACTCCCCCACCTCGCTCCTCAACTCTGTGGCATTAAATATTAGCGTCGCCCTTGCCCTCTCCTGCTCTATAAGATCTGCAAAGCTGCTATGAGTCCTAGTCATTACATTGACGCTTGGATCTGCAAGTCTTTCATATTTGGCATGTGTGAGCTGCTCCCACGAATCATACTCGTTTTGTATCCAGACAAACCCGTGCTGGTCAGCCCAAATGTTGTATCTTCTATCCTGCTGGGTGAGGTGTATGGTCTCTACTGGGTGCTGGTTGCCCTTTTTTACCTGGAGTGTGTGGGTGGCAGCAGGTAGT
>RHFD01000083.1 GCA_003724325.1 Nitrosopumilus sp. D6
AGGTGGACTCGATAGTAGACAGGGAGATCGGCACGAATTCGAGACCGGTCATAATAGTAGAGACAATGTCAGATGCCATGTATCTCAACGCCTTTGACAAGTTTCTGCAGGATCCAAACATATCGATGAACCCGCTTAACATAATAGCAGCATACAACAAAAACTCTGTTTTCCCCCTTGCCATATTCTACCGGAACCACGGATACAAGACGTTCATACTGCTAGATAATTCAGACGAATCAAAGCAGATATCGGCACAGCTCGTATCAAACGAGTTCTCCCCCGTGCAGACAATATTCTTTGAAAAAGACGGTAAAAAGCTCGAGTCAATTGAGGACTATATAACCCCAGATGACTATATGCACGTAGTAAATCAGACCTATGAGATAAAACTGAGGCAGGAGGGATACTCAAACTTGACCACACAGGACATGGATGCAGCAGACGGGGCAGGCATACTCAACAAGCTCCGAAAGATCTGGCAGGATCACAGCGACGATGACTGGGGTGAATTTGACAACGTAGAGATCACAAGATATATCTGCGAAAAGATCGCCCTAGAGGAGACTGCATTTTTATCTGACAAGACAAAGGATCGATTTAGATCCCTCTACCGACTGATTGCAGAGAGAATAAGACAGTACCAGAACACTGCAGCAAAACCTGATCTAGACAAGTTTCAACGAGCCAAGATTTAAGAACATTACTCATGACAGATACCCAATCTCCAAATAACTGCGGCTTTAGGTTTAAGTGAGAGATGGGAGTCCCTGATGGTATGATGCCCTCGCTTAGAGGAGTCTTTGCCATGATAGTGTTGCTAGCAGTGGCGCTAGTCACCCCCGCTGCGCATGCAGATGTGGTAGTAGAGGGGATTGGATATGGCAAGACAGTCATTGTGGAGCTTGTAAACGAGTCAGATAGCAAGATAACCCAGCTGCAGATGTGGCTTGACGGTGACAGATTCGAGTCATGTGATGCAGAGAACGGCTGGACATGTGCTATTGCGCCGGAGAGTCTCATAGTGTTTGACTCCTCAGAGCCCCTGCTCCCGGACAGATCTGCAAGGTTGGCACTAGTCACAGACAAGCCGGCTACTGCCATATTCTGGAAGGCACTAGACGGGGAGGAAAATATTGAAACCGGCACCATGCTACCAGACAGATCCCCGGTGCAAAAAAAACCCGATCTGGTAAATATTCGTGATCCAAATAATCCGGACGCACAGGTACCACAAGGCCCCGCAATTACTGACGAATCCATATTCAGACTAGTCCCAGAAAAGCTAAATGTTGGATCCACTGTAAGGGTGGTGGGACAGATGCTTGGGGCATCACAGCCATTTGACTTTTACATCGGTTCTGAAAAGATTGGCACGTTTAGAACAGACAAGGACGGCAGTTTTGTAGGCACAGCAAAGATCTCAGAGAGTCAGAATTCTGGAAGAGTCGAGTTCAGACTGAGTAGTGCAGAAGATCACAGAGAGATCAGCCTAAGGATAGGTGATGCCAGAGTCAGGACTCCGCCGTCTTCTGACACAGAGCTCACGCTAAACAACGCGCCTGACATAGTCCACCGCGGAGACCAAGTCAATATTTCTGGCACAGGCAATCCCAATAGCGCCATCACTGCAGAAATAACTGCGCCTAGTGGAGGCATCATCAACTCGATGATAGCAGAGATTGATTCTAAAGGAATATGGGGCGTTGGCGAGCCAGTTACCATACCCGCTGATGCCCAGTTTGGAATATACACTGCCACCATTACAGACGGCAGGCAGACTATTACAAAGCAGTGGAGAGTAGAATCAAACCAGGTAATAGACATAAAACCGATCCGACTCAAATTTAATCCCGGAGAAGACATGGTATTTGAGGGAACCGCCTCGCCAGACGCGCAGATAGTTGTAACGATGGAAAATCCTGGCGGAAAAGAGATCAGCTCTGACGTGGTAAAAACAGGCAGTACCGGTTTTGTATCATTCAAGTTTCCCACTGCAAAAACCATGGCCTTTGGCACGTATACTCTGATTGCATCACTTGGTTCAGACAGGGAGTTCATATATGCGGGACTCGGGCAACTTCCATCTACTCAGGTCAATTTAGAGCTAGACAGATTCCACTATGACTCTGATGCCATTGCCACAATCTTGTTTTCAGGTAGCAGCTCTGACACGCTAGAGCTGCTAATAGTCGATGATTCCAACAACAAAGAGGTAGTAAATGAATCCATAACTCTCAGACCTGACGGCAGTAGCACGTACGCATTAGATCTAAAAGGATTCAAGAGTACCGTATATTCTGCCGTAATCAAAAAGGGGAACATTCAGAGCGAGGAAAAATTTGCGGTAAACCTGAAAACCAATCCTAGTAACCTAGTCATACACACCACAAAGACAAAATATCTTCCAGGCGAGGCGATACTCATCACCGGCAACACGATGGAGATAAAGAGGACACCGTCTGATTCAAAGGCAAAGCCAAGACCTCCCGTGTGTCCTGATGAGACACCAATCTATCTAGTTACGATCAGTCTTGTGGATCCTGACGGAACATACACGAGGCAAAAAAGTTCATTTGCAAACAACAAGTGTCAGATAAGCGACCAGACATTTCGTGTTCCGACTGATGCAAAGGCAGGCACATGGGCAGTCAGGGCAGACAGCGGCTCAAAGTATGCAACTACAGAGTTTGAGGTAGTCGATACTAGAAAGACCGGAATCCAGATAGCTGTGGAGAAAGGTGAGATCATCTCTGGACAGCAGGAGAGTGTGGATATCCACGTGACAGGTAGTCAAAGTATAGTAACCATTACCATAACGTCTTGGGATGATAATATCATAGACACGATACAGTTTCCTGCAAACAACGACGGCGAGGTAAACCAGCCCTGGCTTGTCCCAATAGACATAGAGCCGGGGACATACACGTTTAGGGCATCATATAGTAAGGAAAATGTTGCAGAGGCCACATACGAGATAACCGGGTAATATCTGAGAATCCCAAATGCCAGAGGTATATTTGCGTGGATGCCGTGTCTAATGGTTGCAAGAGGAGATAATCCAAGGTATTGATGGCATGGCAGATAAAAGACTGCCATCTGAATCATTTACCAATAGGATCACCTAAAAGACCAAAAAGTCGCACGTCTGGTTTGTCCGTATCCAAGACTTGCGCAGCACACAGGCTCAATCTTAACAATTTTATCTTGCGATAAAGCCCCCTTACAGTATGAACATTAGGGAAAAGATTGCCGAGTATCAGGATTTTCCAAAAAAAGGCATACTGTTCCGGGACTTTGGGCCGGCGCTGCAGGATCCTGCAATGCTCACCCTTGCAGCCGACGAATTTTACAGGCACTTTCATCCAAAAGACGTGGACCTGTTTGCCGGGATAGAGTCAAGAGGCTTTATCATAG
>RHFD01000045.1 GCA_003724325.1 Nitrosopumilus sp. D6
AAGGTGGTAAACCACATGTATCTGACTGCAAAAAAGCAAAACAACTATCCGCTCATACTGCCCCTGCAGATGCTCCTGCCTACCGTACTAGAGCATGCAGATGCAATGAAGGCGGCGATTCCGGCATTCAGGGCAGGACAGCCGGTGGGCGACGGAATAGGCCCCATGGTAATAGGCCGCATGATGCTCGAGTGTACAAAGGAGGCAGTCTCTTTTGAGACTGTTCTTGCAAGGACAGAGTTTGAGGGAAGACAGCTAGTACTTGTAAAGGCTAGGGGGCCTGAATCCACAGTCGGCCGTCCTGCAGACGCGCTAGAGGTATTAACTGCAGACTGTTCTATTGATGTGATAATAATGGTTGATGCCTCATTAAAGATGGAGGGCGAGGACTCTGCCACAATCGCCCACGGCTTTGGCGCGGCGATAGGCGGGATTGGCACGGAGCGGTTCCAGATAGAAGAGATTGCAACAAGGAAAAAGATTCCGGTATTTTCCATCATTGTAAGACAGTCCATAAAAGAAGCCATTACCCTGATGACAAGGGACATTGCAGACCAGGCCGATGACGTCAGGAAGAGAATACAAGAGATGATCCTCGAGAACACAAAAGAGGGGCAGACGGTTCTGGCAATAGGTGTTGGAAATACATCGGGGGTCTCACAATAGTGTTCTCAAAAAAAGAGATTATCATACCATACACGGTCGTGGTGTGCACTGGCTGCCAGATGACTCAAAAAAGAGAGTTTGTCTCTGGAGATGTATTGTTTGCAGAGTCCAAGTGCTCGT
The DNA here is from genome assembly GCA_003724325.1 of Nitrosopumilus sp. D6. Taxonomy (GTDB): domain Archaea; phylum Thermoproteota; class Nitrososphaeria; order Nitrososphaerales; family Nitrosopumilaceae; genus Nitrosopumilus. The sequence continues at coordinate 787 of RHFD01000045.1, forward strand.
GCGGCAAGACTGCCAGGGTAGAAAAGATATTTGGCGAGGCTGTGCCGTCCTAGGTGCTTGTGAATAAAAGATTACCCGTGCATGAAACATGTTAAAAGTTAATATTCATTTGTTAGGCAGTGCCGATGAAAGCCGGAAATGAGCAATCCACAGGTATCGATAATAGTTCCCACGTACAACGAGTCGCAGAACATACTAGGCATGCTCAGATCCATACGTGAGAGCATTCCAAGCGGGGTGTCTACTGAGACAATAGTAGTCGATGACAACTCGCCTGATGGAACGGGCAGAATTGTAGATGACTATATCTCTAGCTTGAAAAAGATGGCAGAAGGTACAATTGATGTAATCCACCGCACAGCAAAAAACGGACTGTCATCTGCTATTCTCAACGGAATCCAGAGGGCAAGGGGGGAGACCATTGTAGTGATGGACTCGGATTTTTCACACCCGCCGCAGATAATACCAAAGCTCATAGAGGCTCTAAGACAGTGCGAGCTTGCAGTCGCATCAAGGTATATTGCAGGAGGCGGGATCCGGGACTGGCCTACAAAAAGACGACTGATGAGCAAGTTTGCCACAATGGTTGCAAAGAGGGGGCTGGGCATAAAGACGCGGGATCCAATGTCTGGCTTTTTTGCATTCAAGAGGAGCATAATTAACGGGCTTAGCTTTGACGCGCTAGGATACAAGCTCTTACTGGAGATACTGGTAAAGACAAAAGACATCCGTATAAAGGAGATACCATACACGTTTGAGGAACGGCGCTCAGGCTCTAGCAAGCTTGACAGGGGCATAATGATTGACTATTTCAGATCCGTCTGGCGGCTGTACCGGCATGGCAGAACAAATACTGCAGATGAGCGGCGCACCTCTGTGAGGTTCTTCTCAAAGGCGGCCAGATTCTTTACTGTTGGCGCATCAGGATTTGTAGTGAATTATGCCGTATCCCTGCTGTTTACTGCAGGGCTGGCTGACTTTTGGTACGTCCATGCCAGCGTATTTGGGATAATTGCATCCATCTCTAGCAACTTTGTGCTAAATAAGATCTGGACTTTTGAAGACAGGGACTTTGGAAGGCGGCGGACGCTCTCGCAGTATGGCAAATTTGCCATGTTTAGCTCACTTGGAGCACTAGTACAGCTTGGCATGGTGTTCTGGCTGGTAGACTCGCACGGTGTGACGTACCCGCTTGCCCTGATTCTAGCCATTGCAACTGCGGCGTTTAGCAACTTTGTGCTGAACAAAAAACTAACATTCAAGGAAAACTTGTGGGACTAGACATGACTCTTTGAATTCACATTAGATACTAGTTATGGTCTGATTCATGCCTTTGTAGTCACGGTAACCCCGCCCTCGTTTGGAATAAAGGTGTGCTCTGCCTGGGCCACTCTCTGTCCGCCTGCCTCTATCAGTATTGGGTATGCCTGTACTGCCTTTTTCTTTATCAGAGTCTCTAATAATTTTCTTGCCTCCTTTTCCTCCCACTTGTCTGTAAGCCATCTAAGTGCAAATGGGAGCATGTTAAAGTTCTCCCAGATGTAGTCAAGCAGCCTGTCTGCCTCTGCATCCTTTGTCTTTTTTCTCGTATTTATTGCAAAAATATTCCGGGTCTGTCCGTTCCTGACGAATCCACCCCCGTCCTTTGTAGTCACAAAAGGCTCGCATGCGTATGCAGACTCTTCAGACAGTGAAAAGCCCCCGATTGACCATATGTTTGGAATCGTCTTGCCAGCATGTATGGTGTACCTGTCAAGTGAGTGCCCGCTCAGATTTGCAATGGGCTTGCAGCCCATCTTTTTAATCGTGGATTCAATGGTGCGGCCAATGTCTCTTGTCTTTGTACCTGACTTTATCATGGACATTGCATTTGAGAGGGCGTCTTCTGCTGCCTGGACTAGTACGTCAAACTGGGTATCATAGCATACTGTGACTGCCGTATCTGCAATGTAGCCATTAATCTGGGCACCCAGATCAATCTTTACCAGATCCGTCTCTCCTATCACGGTGGGATCATCTGGCTCTGCAGTATAGTGTGCTGCCACCTCGTTAATGCTGGCATTTACTGGAAATGCGCATCTTGCCCCGAGTTTTTTTATCTCTCCTTCAACCTCTTCGCATATCTCATATACAGTTCTTCCAACCCAGTTCTTATTCCTGACCATCTCCCTTACCTCTGCTGCAATCTTGCCTGCCTTGAGATAGTCCTCTTGCATGGACTTGATCCCCTTGTTGCCTATAAAATGATTATCTGTGAGGCTTAAATTGGACGGGCTTGGGGTTTTGCTGGGATCGTGGTCTAGCTTGGTAGGATTCTGCGTTTGGGACGCAGCGATCGCGTGTTCAAATCACGCCGATCCCATAAATCTAATGTGTCTGGCATGTGTAGTTGATTCCACATAATGCCGTCGGCTGCCGTCTAAATTGTATTTATATATACTGTAAACAGGCTTGGAGTCTTGCTGGGATCGTAGTCTAGCTTGGTATGATTCTGCGTTCGGGACGCAGCGGTCGCGTGTTCAACTCACGCCGATCCCACCATTCATTTCCAAGATACAATGT
>RHFD01000060.1 GCA_003724325.1 Nitrosopumilus sp. D6
AATTGAAGATGCTCCAACACACTACATTGATAGAAAACAATTTACCAAACACACGTACATTCAAAATGACAACATGGTTTTGACAATAATCAGTGATTTCAAAACCAGAAAAACCCGACTGTCATAAAAAGAGAGCTGGCAACAAAGTTTTATGAACATACATTTGACATATCAATATATCTTGATTCCAAGTTGCTTAATTGATGAAAAGATCACAAGACAATTACCAGTATATTTGGGGTGGGCAGGTGCAATAATTGGAATACTGTCATGGGTTTTTCACAAGTAATCACCATTTTAAAAAAAAGTTAAACTCTACCCAGATTCCAAGTCATTACACATACAATTACATGTCTGGCCGCAGCAAAATCTTGCCAAACAGATTCTTTCCCCGGAGCATTCTCGTGTGCGCCTCTGCTGCTTGCTCTAGCGCATACACAGAGTCAATTACAGATATGATTTTTTTCTGCGACATCCAGTAGAGACCACGCTCTAATTCTGCCCGAGTTCCCTGTGTAGAGCCAAGTATGTTTATCCCCTTGAAAAATACATGGCGCAAGTCAGTTTTGGCATCATATCCGGTAGTGGCCCCCGTAGTTACTATCGTCCCCCCGTAGCGCAGCAGTGCAAGCTCTTTATTCCAGTGTGTGCCTCCAATGTGCTCAAATATTACATCCACTCCGCGCTCATCGCCGTACGGCTTTGCAATATTTTCTGCAATATTTTGGACCTGTTTGTGCCAGTCATCTGCGCGATGATCCACTGCATAGTCTGCGCCAAGCTCTAATAGTTTGTCAAGCTTTTCAGGGCTTGCAGTAGCAATTACCACACATCCAAACAACTTTGCAATCTGTATTCCATAGTTTCCCACACCCGAGCTGCCACCCATTACTAATACAACCTGTCCGGGCCGTATCTGGGCGCGCCCTACAAGCATGTGCCACGATGTTAATAGTGTCATCGAGGCGGCAGCCGCCTCATCATAGGATACTCCATCAGGTATCTTTACTGCATTAACCATGGGAAGATGCGCCTCTTCACAGTATCCACCCCACAGCGGTCCGGTCTCAAACCCCCAGATGGCGCGCTTTCTGCAGTCATACTCGCGCCCATCTGTGCACGCAGGACACACCCTGCATGAGAGATTTCCGTGTGAGACAATGCGGTCACCCACCTTTAGATCTTTTACATCCAGAGATGTGGGGGAGTGGTATTTTGAGCGGTCTGCCCCGCATTCCCCAAATGTCATCATAGTTTAGCGCCGCTGCCCTCACCCTAAAGACGACCTCGGAGGGGCCCGGTACAGGTGATGGAATATCCCTTATGCGCAGTATGCTGGCAAAGTCGTCATTATCTGTGTATTTATCATATACTAGCGCCCTCATGCAATATTACACCATTCCGCGATATATGAATTTCACAAACAATTATAATCACAGGTATAAGAGTCACGGCATGTCAGAGGTGATATTTCCAGGGGACAAGATTGCATCCATTGAGGAATACGAGGCAGGCCACAATGCCTTTGATGACGGGGACATGGTAAGGGCCTCAACAGTAGGCAAAAAAGAGATCGACTCCTCTGCACGCACTGCAGGCATTGAACACCCAAAGCTCTCCTCTATTCCAAAAGTAGGTGATATTGTAATAGGTACAGTGGCAGCAGTAATGGCCACCATGATGGCAATAAGTATAGACTATATCAACGGCAAGCCGACTACATCCAAAGTCGAGTGCATCTGCTCTATTAGAAACATTAGGATAAGAAACGTGGCACTTGTAAGTGACATTGTAAAGCTAAAGGTGCTAAACCATCTAAACGGAACCATTCATGGTACGGTAGAGGAGCGCGACTTGGGAGTATTATTTACAAAGTGCAGAAAATGCGGCAGCAAGGTGGTTTCAATGCGTGATGCCATAAAATGTACGGAATGCTCGTGGACTGACGAGAGAAAGCTCTCGCCGGACTTTGGCAACGGCGACTTTGTAAAACTGGGAGGATAGTCATGGTTCTTGTTTCGTTCCAGGGGGAGCGGGGCGCATACAGCGAGGCAGCAGCAGAAAAGTTCTTTGAGAAATGCACCACCCTGCCGCTTGGCACGTTTGCAGACGCGCTAGATGCTGCTGCAGATGGAAGGGCAGAGTATGCGATACTTCCAGTAGAGAATTCACTAGAGGGAAGCATTGGCGCCAGCTATGACCTCTTACACCATACAATGCTCAGAGTTACGGGGGAGATATACCACAGGATAGAGCACTGTCTGATAGGCTCTGGCAGTTTGGAGAATACTGATACCATATACTCGCATCCGCAGGCGCTAGGCCAGTGCAGAAAGTTCATCGAGCAGCACAACATGAAGACAATTCCCACATACGACACTGCAGGCAGCGTCAAGATAGTCAAAGGATTAGATAATAACTGTGCAAGCATTGCAAGTCAAAAAGCCTCTGCAATATATGGCGTACCAATAATTACAAGAAACATTGCAGACAATCCCAACAATCATACCAGGTTTTTGATACTTGCTCAAAGCGAGTCTTCTAGTACGGGTAGTGACAAGACCTCGATAATCTTCTCCATAAGACACGAGCCGGGCTCGCTGTACAGGATTCTTGCCGCATTTAATGAGAGTGGCATAAACCTTACAAAGATAGAGTCAAGGCCTACAAAGACAAATGCGTGGGAGTATAACTTTTACGTCGACTTTGAGGGACACAAGGATGATCCACAGATACAAAAAGTGCTAGAGCAGATAGAAAGAGAGACCACATTCATAAAAGTATTGGGCTCGTATCCTGCCGCAGGATAAGCTAGAATCCCTTTGGACGCCGTAGTACAAAGCCCATGCTGAATCCGATTATGACCATTCCAGATATCATTACCATTAAATCATATGTAAACCAGATGGGATCATAGCTGCGCATTGCCATTATAGAGACATCCAAGTCAGTGTTTCCCATGTTTTGTATCTTGATGCGGGTCTCCCCGTCTTCTTTGTGAGTCCAGTCAAGTCTGGCCTCGTCCCGGTATGAGGATTCTGTCGGTTCATCCCCAGGACTCTCTAGTAATATTTCAAAGGCATCCCCTGTAATGCTCATCTGCTGTTTTGCCCCTGCCGGCGCGGGAATTGTATAAAATACCGTATCGCCCACGTACACGGCATTATTCTCACTTACTTCAGAGACGCCAAAATGAATCACTAGACCGGTAGCGCCAAGCGCAATTATTACAGAGCCTGCAACAAGTCCGATGAGGGTTCGCCATGGTATCACGACACATGCTGTGATAGTGCCGCTTAAAAGACTAGCTACATTAGAGACACGTCGTGAGGCTGGCTCTCTGCAAATCCTGCCCGGGACATTTTGATAAACTCTGCGTTTTTTTGCATCTGGAGTATGGTGTGTGCCCCGCAATAGCTCAGCCCAGAACGCAGGCCTCCTGTCAGCTGCTTTAGTATGTCAGTTACCGTACCCTTGTAGGGAACCATTGCCTCTACTCCCTCTGCAACATAGTCATTAAGATTATCATCAAATGATAGGCTGCCAGTCTCCTTTGATTTACGGCCAATAGAGGCTGCAAGTGATGCCATTCCACGATACACCTTGTAGCGCTTGTTGTTTTTTGTAAGTACCGTCCCGGGGGACTCGTCTGTGCCCCCAAGCATGCTGCCAAGCATTACAGATGATGCGCCTGCCGCAAGTGCCTTTGTTGCATCACCGGATGTCCTAGTGCCCCCGTCTGAGATTAGTGGAATGTCGTGATCCCGGCACACCCGTGCGCAGTCCATTACTGCCGTAAGCTGGGGCACACCAGAGCCCGTAATTACGCGCGTAATGCAGATAGAGCCTGAACCAACCCCCACCTTTACCGCATCAACTCCGGCCTTTATCAGATCTTGTGCTCCCTCTGCAGTTGCAATATTTCCCGCAATCAGCTCGCAGTCTGGAAATGCTTTTTTGATGTTGCGTACGGTGCCCAGCTCATTTTCGCTGTGACCGTGGGCAATGTCAACTACTAGCACGTCTGCTCCCGCATCTAAGAGCGCCTCGCTGCGCTCCAAAAAGTCGCCCTTTACCCCCACTGCCGCGCCTACAAGCGGCCTACCTTTTTTGTCCTTTGAGGCGTTTGGATAGTCTGCATTGTTTGTAATGTCCTTGCTTGTAATGAGTCCCCTTATCGAGCCGGACTCGTCTGTGATTGGCAGCTTTTCAATCCTGTGCTTGTGCAGTATTGCCTTTGCGTCATCTAGCTCTACTCCGGGTCTTGCAGTAACTACGTCTCTTGTCATAATGTCTGCGAGTTTGCTATCAGTATTTGCAAATAGTAAATCCCTCTCTGTGACTATTCCCACTAGTTTCGAGTCAGAGTCCACTACTAGCAGACCAGAGATCCCCTTGTCGTCTGCATAGAGAAGCGCGTCTTTGATGGATTTTTCAGAGGATATCGAGTACGGGTTTTCAATTACTACACTGCCAGAGCGCTTTACCTTTAGCACCTCGCCTGCCTGCTCTTGTATGGTGAGAAAGCGGTGGATTATTCCCAATCCCCCCGCACGGGCCATTGCGACTGCCATCGAGGACTCTGTTACCGTATCCATGTTGGCGCTCACAAACGGTATGTTTACAGCAATGTTCCTTGAGAGTCTGGTACTCAGATCCGTCTGGCTTCTGCTTGTGATGTCTGAATATTTGGGTACAAGAAGAACGTCATCAAATGTCAACCCTTCTCTTAATTCCAATGAAACCTTGTTAACAGGGCATGGGATTGATTATAAGCCTTTGTGTCAGTGGCTGTAAGAGATTAGATCACCGGATATATCTAGAGCCTTGCTTGTGGCCTCGTCTGATGTACTACACATGCCCAAGGCAGATCTATTTGGCTAGATTTGCTGCACGCATCTCTATATTCTCTACATGCCCCTGAAGTTCTTGCAGATCCTCGACTAGCCTGTCTCGGTCATCGTTTGTCAGGTTGATATGGTTCTCCACGGTTTGTATAAGGTAGTCTATATAGCGAATTACCTCGCTCCTTTGCAGGCTCGTCTGGGTTGTACCTGAACATGCATCTAGTCCGCTGTTGTGGTAAGTTCTTTGCGTCACAGACTCGGAAAGACCATGATGCCCACGGAGTACTAGACAAAGACGGTGCCTGATCTGTACAAAAGCCGGCAAAAGTGGCGGATTTTGCAAGGCCTCGATCTCGGAACGACATGAGCAGGGCACCCCTCCATGCGATCTGCCATCATCAGGGACGTGAGACTAGAAAAAAGAGACGGGCATGGAGATATTTGGCGCTGACAAACTATTACAACATATTGTCAGAGTACGGCCAACATTTTGGCAAGATCTTGATGTGGTGCTCTGTTGCGTCATTGGCATACTTTTATTTTTCCCCCGATGCCGATACGGTTGCATGCATAGCAACATCAAGTGATACGGATCATGCATCATACATATCATGACCTGAATGGTATGATCACACCTATCTGAAATTAAATGTTAGACATAAATTTAGACGCATAAAACAATATTATCATGCAACGTAAGCCTGGGCCAGAGTTATTTTTTGGACTTGTGGGTCCACTAGGAACTGATCTGGACGGGGTTTATAGCTCTTTGAGCAAATCTTTGGAAAGGGTAGGATACAGCTCTGAGATGGTCATCATCAGCGAATCATTTTCAGAGATTAGTGGATTGGACAACAAAATAAACCATGATTCGGAGCTTGCAAGAATCGAATCATCTATGGACGTAGGCGACGAGATACGTGACAAAATGGGCGGTAATGCTACTGCCATTCTAGCCATGAATCAAATACGAGCCGCAAGAGAAATAAAGACAGATTCGATCAAGGTGCCATTTTCTGACCATGCATATGTCATAAGATCACTAAAGCATGCAGATGAAGTAAAACAACTAAGAAACACGTACGGGAAGAGTTTCTGGCTGATATCTGCATATCTTCCCCAAAAAACACGGATTGATATTCTCAAAGAAAAGGGAGTATCTGATACAAAAAAACTGGTGGACAGGGACTATGCGGGGAAAAATCTTGGCCAGAACGTAATAGATACATTCCCTGCAGGGGATGTCTTTGTAGATGCCTCTAGCCCCGACGTAATCCAGAGTCAGATGGACAGATTTATTGATGTGCTATTTGGCTATCCGTTTCACACGCCATATAGAGAGGAATATGGAATGTTTCATGCGTTTGCGAGCTCGCTTAGATCCGCCTCCCTGTCAAGACAGGTGGGCGCCGCAATCTTGGACAAGGCGGGAAATTTGATTTCAACTGGAACCAACGAGGTTCCAAAAGCTGGAGGCGGAGTGTATGCAGCTGAAGATAAAAATAAAAATGATCATAGAGAATTCAGAAAAGGATATGATTCCAACCAGCAAGAAAAACTCAAAATGCTAGAGGACGTATTTGAAAGGCTAAAAACTGAAGATTGGCTGTCTGAGAAATATGCTGTAAAAAGCCCACAGGATCTAGTCAAAGATGCGCTTGGCTCAAAATATTTGAAAGGCATGCATTTTATGGATCTTACAGAATATGGGAGAGAAGTTCATGCGGAGATGGACGCGCTAGTGAGTGCTGCCCGTGGAAACGAATCCGTCAAAGAATGTACAATGTATTGTACTACATTTCCATGTCACATATGTGCAAAGCACATCGTATCTTCGGGCATAAATTCTCTAGTCTTCATCGAGCCATATCCAAAAAGCCATGCAAGCAAGTTGTTTGATGATTCTATCAGTGTTGGAGATGTGACAGATGGTAATAACAAGGTCTACTTCAAGCCATACTTTGGAATATCTCCTAGCCGCTACATTGATCTCTTTACGATGCTTCCAAGAAAGGACAAGAATACAGGCAAGATACTGGACTGGAATCCCTTGGAATCCAAGCCACGATTCTGGAACTCTCATCATCAGATCGATGAAGAAATCATAGAATTCCAAGATTTTGTAAATTTAATGCGGGAAAAAAACCTCGAATTCAAGAATACATGATACCAATTCTAATGCAACCTGATTTTCAGATCAGACTTGATCTTACAGGAACTCACATTATCCAGAATCCGCCATGACTAAATGATTATATTATGCCAAACATACCATACTGTAATGAAAAAACTCGAACCCGGCTGGCTATATCGATTGTCGGTAAAAAACAAAGAGTTCTATGACACCATCCCCCAGTGGCGAAAAGACATGATGAAAAAAGACTTGAACTAACCTTTATCTCGTGCCTAGCCTGCCATTTTTCAATATTCTCAATTTATTGCTCTGTTGCGTATTCGTGGGGTTTCACTGCAAATCCGCGTGTTGCAAAAGTGAGGTTTGGATAATTGACACGATTTCGGAAGGACGAATATAACGCCAGATTTGGGGGTTGCAAGATATTGAGCAAATGTTTACAACACAACTAATTACTCATGAGGTGATCTACAAATTCCCAAACCCCATGAAATGCAACCCTTGTGATTTTGCAGTGAAACCCCACTCAGACGCAACAGAGTAAAATAATTCCACTCTGATATGAGGCTTAAAACAGACATTTTACCACTCCAAGCGATTAAAAATGATTCTCTCAGGTGGGTTACACATCGCGAGTAATATATTCAAGCACACACCCAAGCAACCCGTGGGCAACTTTGAGCGACCAGACTGGGACGAGTATTTCATGCTGCAAGCAGAGCTGGCAAAGCTGCGCTCAAACTGCCTGACCAGGCAGGTGGGCGCCGTCATTGTCAGAAACAACAGGCAGATTGCAACAGGGTATAACGGGACCCCTCCCGGGATCAAAAACTGCTACGAGGGGGGCTGCCAGAGATGCAAACTCCGGATGGAAGGCAAGATAGAGTCCGGGGCATCCCTTGAGAGGTGCCTGTGCAACCATGCAGAGGCAAACGCCATAATGCACTGCGCCATACTTGGAATCGAGGCAGGAAAAGGCGCCATACTATACACCACCTTTGTCCCATGTTTGGAGTGCACAAAGATGGCAGTTACAATTGGAATCAAAAAATTTATCTGCCTTGACTCGTACCCAGAGACAAATCAAGATCTGATTGATGAAGCCGGCGTCAAAATAGTACGTCTTGAAAAGGGCAAAATTGCAAGATGGGCAGAAAATCTTGCCTCAAAATACAAAGAGAGTGCGTGACTTGTCAGAAATTACAATGCCGCCATCAATGCTAGTCTCTGCCACATATGACGGTCCCTCAAAGTCAGCCGTGCTAAAGTTTTATGATCCAAAGTCACAAAAATTAATCCTGTGGAAAGACGAGACTGGCCACAAGCCGTACTGTTTCTCGCGGCTTGCCCCTGACGAGATTGCACATCTTAATGAGCGCGACGACATACTAGAGATAAAGACAGTCACCAGGCATGATCTTATTGCCGATAGTGATGTGAAAATGTCACAGATTATAGCTTCAGACCCGCTTGCAATAGGCGGCAGGGAGTCAAGTATTAGAAACTCAATGGAGACATGGGAGTCTGATATCAAATACTATGAGAACTATCTGTATGATAGGCGCCTAATAGTTGGTAAATACTATGAGATAAAAGACGGCGCAGTGATTCCTCATGATCTCGAGATATCTGACGAGGTAAAGCTTGCACTAAAGGGGCTGCTCTGGGACAAGGTGGACAGTGATAGTATGGTAGATGGAGAAGAGTTTAAAAAATTCATCTCTGAATGGGCAGAACTGCTCAACCAGCCAATACCAAAGATAAGGAGGCTTAGCGTGGATATTGAAATCGAGGCGGTGATGGGGAGGATCCCGGATCCAAAGATTGCTGAAAAAAAAGTCACTGCAGTCGGCCTAAAGGGGAGTGACGGGTATGACCGCGTATTTGTGCTGCGCACAGATGCAGAGCAGGGCACAAACGCACTAGATGAAAAGATAGAGGTGGTATTTTATGACGAGGAAAAAAAAATGATACAAGACGCATTTGCAGTAATTGAGGAATTTCCCTTTGTGGTGACATATAATGGTGACGAGTTTGACCTGCCATATCTTTACAACAGGGCAGAGAGGCTGAAAATTGAAAAGTCCTCAAATCCGCTATACATGATGAGGGATTCTGCATCACTCAAGCACGGCGTGCACATTGACTTGTACCGCACATTCTCAAACCGCTCGTTTCAGATATACGCATTTAGTCAGAGCTATACTGACTTTTCTCTAAACAGCGTCTCAAAGGCGCTGCTCGGTAAGGAAAAGATTGACTATGGTGTGGAGCTAGGTGATCTAAACTTGTATCAGACTGCCAACTATTGCTATAATGACGCGCTACTCACGTACGAGCTGACCAGCTTTAATAGTGATTTGCTGATGAATCTGCTAGTCATAATTGCAAGAATCGGCAGGATGCCAATTGATGATATTGCAAGAATGGGGGTATCGCAGTGGATACGAAGCCTGCTATACTATGAGCACAGAAAAAACAACTATATCATTCCAAAGCGCGAGGAGTTGGAGCTCAGATCACAGGGAGTCATGTCTGATGCTATAATAAAGGATAAAAAATACCGCGGCGGACTAGTAGTAGAGCCAAAAGAGGGAATCCATTTCAAAGTAGTGGTGATGGACTTTGCAAGCCTGTACCCCAGCATAATAAAGGTCAGAAACATTTCATATGAGACAGTCAGGTGCATACACGAAGAGTGCAAAAAAAACACAATCCCGCAGACAAACCACTGGGCATGCTCGAAGAAAAACGGCATGACATCACTTATCATCGGCTCCCTGAGGGATCTGAGGGTCAACTATTACAAAAGCCTCTCAAAAAAAGAGACCCTTACAGAAGAGCAGCGGCAGCAGTATACCGTGGTGAGTCAGGCGCTAAAGGTAATCCTCAATGCAAGCTATGGGGTAATGGGCGCAGAGATATTCCCGCTGTACTTTCTGCCTGCAGCAGAAGCAACGACTGCCATAGGAAGGCACACCATCCTAGAGACGATAAAAAAATGCGAGGGTGCAGGCATTGAGGTATTGTATGGCGATACAGACTCGATATTTCTAAAAGACCCCACCGACGAGCAGATTCAGACTGTTATAAAACAGGCAAAAAAAGACCACGGCGTTGATCTAGAGATAGACAAGACGTACCGCTATTGCGTATTAAGTAATAGAAAAAAGAACTATCTCGGGGTCACAGAGTCAGGCAAGGTGGACGTAAAGGGACTCACCGGCAAAAAGTCACACACGCCAAAGTTCATCAAGGACTTGTTTTACGAGCTGCTTGATGTGCTTTCAGTGGTGCAAAGTGTAGAGGACTTTGCAAAGGCAAAAAGGGAGATATCTGAAAAGATTGCCTCGTGCGGCAGGCGTCTAGAGCAAAGAGAGATACCGCTTGAGGATCTCACATTTAATGTAATGTTGAGCAAGGCGCCATCAGAATACATAAAGACCATCCCACAGCACATACGCGCCGCAAACATGATAGACGGGGGAAAAGACATCAAGCGCGGCGACCGTGTCTCGTATGTAAAGACGATAAACAGGGCAGGAGTCATGCCGCTAAAGCTTGCCAGCAAGAAAGACATTGACACCAAGAAATACGTAGAGTTCATGGAGTCGACACTAGAGCAGATAACATCCTCTATGAGCTTGGAGTTTGACACCATACTAGGCAAGCCAAAGCAGGCAGGACTAGAGGAGTTCTTCTGGGGATAGAAAATGGCAATAGAGGGGATATATCTTACCATAGTGGGAATAGCTGCAGGAATACTAATCCTGACGGGATGGGTATGGCAGATTTACAAGGGGTACAATTCAAAGAGTCTAAAGGATGTCTCGAAATTTTTAATGATATTTATCTCTGCAGGAGCAGTCTTGTGGCTTGCCTATGGTGTATCGGTACAGGATATTTTTATAATTGGTACAAATCTTGCTGCCATTATTCTCATGATGCTAGTACTTGGAATGAAGATAAAATATAGCACCATGCAATCAGTTAAATAGAAAGCAGGGAATGCAAAAAAGATGTTTGTCATAAACTGTAAAAACTATCAAGAAGTAACAGGTGAGGAGATTACAAAGTTCCTCAGAATTGCGCACAAGATTGCAAAAAAATACAAGGTCAAAATTGCAGTGGCACCTCCCCAGCACCTGCTTGGGGTGGCTGCAAAAAATCCCGGCATGATACTTGCCCAGCATGTAGATATTCATTGTGTGGGAAGCACCACGGGGTTTGTGATCCCAGAACTGTTAAAAAAATCCAAAGTTGCAGGCTCGCTGATAAACCACAGCGAGCACCGGATCCCGGGATCAGAGATAAAAAAACTGGTAATCCGGCTGCGCAAGTTAAAGATGATCTCAATTGTGTGTGTAAAAGACACTGCAGAGGCAAAAAAGTATGCAAGACTTGATCCCGACTATATTGCAATCGAGCCGCCAGAGCTCATCGGTTCTGGCAAGGCAGTCTCCAGACACAGACCCGACTTGATTACAAAGGCAGCGACTGCCATAAAGGCAGGCAAGGGCACGCGCCTTTTGTGCGGAGCAGGCATTACATCTGGTGAAGACGTGGCAGTAGCGCTCAGACTCGGCTCCAAGGGAGTCCTTGTTGCAAGTGGTATAGTCAAATCAAAGAACTGGGAAAAGACAATCGCAGAGTTTGCCAGTTCAATGGTTTAATACCCCCTTTTGAGGAGCGTTTAATCGTAAAAAATGAAACAGGTCTACTTTTATGACGAGGGAGACGGCAAGAACAAAAAGCTTCTTGGCGGCAAGGGTGCAGGACTCTGCGAGATGACAAAGCTGGGGCTGCCAGTACCTTTTGGATTCACAATTACTACTACAGTGTGCAAGAAATACTATGAGAATAACAAAAAACTGCCAAAAGATCTCTTGCGCGACGTCAAAAGAAATATTGCAAAGATTGAAAAACGAACTGGCAAAAAGTGGGGTTCAGAATCCAACCCGCTACTTGTCTCAGTCAGATCCGGTGCGGCAGTATCAATGCCTGGCATGATGGATACTATTTTGAATCTGGGGCTAAATGACAAGACAGTCACGGGGCTAGCAGAAAAGAGCGGCAATGCCCGGTTTGCATGGGACTCTTACCGCAGGTTTGTCCAGTTGTTTGCCAAGGTAGTCTTTGGAATCGATGATTTAGAGTTTGATCACATACTAGAAGAGGCAAAGAAAAAACAGGGAGTAGACGAGGATGGCGCCCTGAGTGAGGAGTCGCTCCGGGGAATAGTAGCCAGATACAAGCAGGTATGCAAAAAGCACACAAAAAAAGACTTTCCTGCAGACCCTACAGAACAGGTAGAACTGGCAATAAAGGCAGTCTTTGAGAGCTGGACAGGCAAGAGGGCGCTAGTATACAGGGAGAAAAACGGCATTACACGGGATATTGCAGACGGGACGGCAGTAAACATTGTCTCAATGGTGTTTGGGAATATGGGTAGAGATAGCGCTACCGGGGTGGTATTTACCAGGAATCCCGGTAATGGGGCGCGCCAGATTTACGGCGAATACCTCATCAACGCCCAGGGAGAAGACGTGGTGGCAGGAGTGAGAACAGGCAAGCAGGTAGACCAGATGAAGACAGAGCTGCCAGACTCTTACAAACAGCTTGAAAAGACCTGCCAGAGACTAGAGAAACACTACAAGGAACCGCAAGATATCGAGTTTACAATAGAGCAGGGCAGATTTTACCTGTTACAGACAAGAAATGCAAAGATGAACGCAGTCGGAATGATAAAGACGTCAGTGGACATGGTGGCAGAAAAACTAATTGATAAAAATACCGCGCTTGCAAGACTCCAGGCAGAACAGCTAGAGCAGCTGCTTCATAGAACCATTGACTCCAAGGCTACAAAAAGACACGAACAGTTTGCAAAGGGGATTGCCGCCTCGCCGGGTGCAGCAGACGGAATCGCAGTCTTTGATGTAAAGAGGGCAACTAGTATGGGTGAGAACGGTGCAAAGGTGGTGCTGATTCGAGAAGAGACAAAGCCAGAAGACGTCCCGGCTTTTTTCGAGTCAGTCGGAATACTTACCAGCCGCGGTGGCAAGACGTCCCATGCAGCAGTAGTTGCAAGAGGCATGGGCAAGCCGTGCATAGTAGGCTGCTCTGATTTAAGAATAGACTATGAGAATAGAAAGTGCACTGTAGGGGATAAAAGCATAAAGGAAGGCGATGCAATTACCATTGATGGCAGCTCTGGCATCATATACATAGGCAATGTGCCTACCATTGAGCCAAAGATGACTCTAGACTTCAAGCAGATACTCCGGTGGGCGCAAGAGAGAAAAAAGATAGGAGTACGTGCAAATGCAGACACGCCAGAGGCAGCAAGACTTGCAAGAAGTTTTGGCGGGCAGGGAATAGGCCTGTGCAGGACTGAGAGAATGTTCAACGGCAAGGACAGAATTGGCCTGTTTGTAGAAATGATAATGGCAAAAGACAAGCACTCCAGGGGCGTGGTGCTCAAAAAACTTGGCCGCCTTCAAAAGAGTGACTTTGCAAAGATATTTCGCGCCATGGACGGATACAAGGTGACCATTAGGCTCCTTGATCCGCCATTACATGAATTCCTGCCAAATCCAGAAGAGCTTGTAGAAAAGATACACAAGCTCAAAGGTGATTCAGACGAGCTAGAAAGATTAAAAATGCTGCTAAAGAGGGCAAGGGAGCTAGCAGAGATAAATCCAATGATGGGCCACAGGGGTGTGCGCGTCGGAGTCACATACCCAGAGATATACGAGATGCAGATTCGCGCAGTCTTTGAAGCTCTAGCAGAGACTAGAAAAAATATAAAGGCATACCCGCAGATAATGATCCCGCAGATAAGCAGTATTGAAGAGTTGGACCACATAAAGAAAACATATGATTCCATCAAAAAAGAGATGGAGAAAAAGTACAAGACACGCCTGAATGTGAACTTTGGCACCATGATCGAGGTGGTAAGGGCGGCGCTTACTGCTGATGAGCTTGCCACCACTGCCGAATTCTTTAGCTTTGGCACAAACGACCTCACACAGGGAACGTTTAGCTTTAGCAGGGAAGACGTGGAAGGCAAGTTCCTCCCAGAGTATATGGAAAAAGAGATCCTAGAGCGCAATCCGTTCCAGTCAATTGATACAAGCGGAGTAGGCAAGCTCATGGAGATTGGCATCAGGCACGGCCGCAAGGCAAGACCAAACATGGAGATTGGCATATGCGGCGAGCACGGCGGGGATCCAAGGTCCATTATATTTTGCCACAGGGCCGCCCTGAGCTATGTGAGCGCCTCACCGCACCGAATCCCCATAGCAATAGTCGCTGCAGCCCAGGCAGCAATCATGAAAAAAGGCACGTTTTAAAGCAGTCATGATACATCATACATGGGATGCTTCCAAGTATAGAATCAATAAAGCAGATTAGACAAAAGATAGGAATCACCCAGAAAAAGCTTGCCGCCATGACCGGCGTGAGCACGTCAATGATAAATCAGATAGAGTCAGGCCGCAGCAGCCCAAGTTATAAAACTGCAAGAAAGATATTTGCGAGTCTCTCGCAGCTAGAAGGCGAGTCATCAGCACATACTGCAGGGGACTTTTGCAGCAGAAACCTGACAAAGCTTGGACCCTCTGATACTCTAGATGTTGCCATTAAAAAGATGCGCGAGCTCTCAATTAGTCAGATTCCCGTATTTGACGGGCCAGACATAGCCGGAATGGTATCTGAAGATGGAATAGTAAGGCACCTGGCAGACTCTGACGGGGATTTAAGAAGCGCAAGACTTGGAGAGATGATGGACCACATTCCGCCCATCGTAGATTTTGACACGCCAGCAAACGTGCTTGTGCCGCTAATACGGTACTCAAAGTGCATACTAGTATCTCAGAGATCAAAGATTGTGGGAATAATCACCGCATCTGACACACTCAAGATGATGTAGAGCACAGCTCTGCTAGCACGCCATGAAGCGACTTTGGATGAATAAATGTAACACGCGTACCTGCAGAACCGGGCCTCACACTGCCTAAAAACTGCACCCCGCATCCCTTCATCCGTTCTACCTCACCGTCAATGTCAGGAGTCTCTAGCGCAATGTGGTGCAGTCCTGGCCCCCGTTTTTCAAGGAATTTTTTAATCGGGCTTGACTTACTAGTAGGCTGCATCAGCTCGACTGTACAGTTCTCAAGGGGAATGATTGCTATTTTTACTCCCTCTGATGGTACGGTCTCAAATAGTATAGAGTCCGAGCCTAGCGCCTCTTTGTACACCTTTGCAGACTCTTCTACATCATGTACTGCTATTGCAATGTGGTTAATCTTCATTTAGAACACCTCTTTTGGGCGGTACTCCCCAAAGACCTCTCGAAACGCACTGCTAATCTCGCCGGTAGTAGATAGCGCCTTTGCAGCAGTAACTATGTATGGCATTATATTCTCCTCTGTATCTGCTGCTGCCTGCATTGCAGAGATTGCATCTTTGCACTTTTTAGCGTTACGTGAGGCACGCAGTGCTTTGAGCGCCTTTTGCTGTGAAATACCCACACGCTCGTCAATTCGGAGCAGTTCTGGCTGCGCTTCATGTTCAGTGTACTTGTTTACCCCTACTAGTATGCGGTCACCGTCATCTGCCTCTTTTTTGAGCCTGTATGCGTTCTGCCTGATTTCAGACTGGAAGAATCCGCGCTCTATTGCGCGCACAGAGCCGCCCATCTTTTGTATCTTTTTGAGATACTTCCAGACCCCGTCTTCTATTTTTGCGCACAAGTCCTCCATATAGTAAGAGCCTGCCATTGGGTCTACTGTCTTTGTAATGCCGCTCTCATGCGCCACTATCTGCTGTGTCCTGAGCGCAATCTTTGCAGACGACTCTGTAGGTAGGGCGAGCGCCTCGTCGCGCGAGTTTGTATGAAGCGACTGCGTCCCGCCTGCGACTGCAGCCATTGTCTGTATTGCCACGCGCACAATGTTGTTGTCAGGCTGCTGGGCAGTCAGCGACTCGCCGCTTGTCTGCGTGTGAAATTTTAATTGTAACGAGCGGGGGTTTTTTGCATGAAACATCTCTTTTAGTATGCGTGCATAGACTTTTCTTGCAACCCGGAACTTTGCCACCTCTTCAAAGAATTCAATGGTGCAGCAAAAAAAGAACGACAGTCTTGGGGCAAAGTCGTCTATCTTGAGGCCGCGATCAAGGCACGTCTGTATGTATGCTATTGCGTTTGCAAGCGTAAATGCCACCTCTTGTGTGGCAGTGCATCCAGCTTCTCTCATGTGGTATCCGGATATGGATACAGGATACCACGACGGGACGTGCTGGGCGCAGTACTCTATCATGTCTCCTATTAATCGCATTGACTGCTGTGGGGGATAAATGTAGGTGTTTCTTGCAATGTACTCTTTTAGTATGTCGTTTTGTGTGGTGCCCCGGAGCTGAGTACTCTTGAATCCCTGCGACTCGCCCACTGCGATATAGTATGCAAGTAGTGTTGATGCAGTAGAGTTTATCGTCATGGATGTACTCACTTTACCAAGGGGTATTCCCTCAAAGGCAGTCATCATGTCTTTAATTGATGCAATAGAGACACCGACTTTGCCCACCTCGCCTTCTGCCTGCTGCGAGTCCGGATCATAACCTATCTGGGTAGGCAAGTCAAAGGCCATGCTCAGTCCTGTCTGCCCCTTTTCAAGCATGAACTTGAAGCGCTCATTTGTAAGTCTGGCATCGCCAAACCCCGAGTACTGCCGCATGGTCCAGAGCCTCTCGCGGAACATTCCCGGATGTATGCCGCGCGTGTATGGGTATCTGCCTGCGTCTTCTGGCTTTGTCTTTGCTGGGCGCTGGTATATCCTCTTTACTACAAAGTTCGAGTCGGTAAATAATTTGTCCTTCATTTTATCAACCTGCTAGCAGCCGGGTTATCTTTTCCCCCGCCTGGAAGGGATCCATCTTTTTTGAGAGCATCTTTTTAATGCACGCCCCAATCTCCTCGTCAGTATTCATCATCTTGTCTAGTTTTTCCTCAATGTCACTTAAAATGATATCCCTCAGCTCGGCTTTTAGCCGTACCTCATCAGGTATACGATTCTGAATATCTGCAAGACGTACAAGCTCTTTTGCCAGTGTTGTAATGCCAGTGTTCTTTTTTACAGACGTTTTTAATACTACTGGTCGTTCCCCAGAGTCCCCTATAAAGTCACATACTGCATTGTATAGCCTGCCTGCGCCAGCAAGGTCACTCTTGTTAATAATGTAAATATCTCCAATCTCTGTCAGTCCTGCCTTTATCGTCTGAATGCTATCGCCAGTGTTGGGGTTGAACACTACTACTGTAATGTCTGCTATCTTTGAGATGTCAATCTCAGTCTGGCCTGCGCCAACACTTTCTATTATGATTGGATCAAAGCCGGCATATTCTAATACGCGGATGCTGTTTCGCAGCGAGCGCGATACTGCCCCTGTTGCCCCCCGGGATGCAATGCTGCGAATAAACGCACCAGAGTCAGTAGATTCTGACATTCTCACACGATCCCCCAGTATTGCTCCCCCCGTTACATGACTTGTCGGGTCTACTGCAAGCACGGCAGGGTTTGTCTTTGATTTTTTCATGGATATTACCAGCTTGTCTATTAGCGAGCTCTTGCCTGCTCCTGCGGGACCGGTTATTCCAATTATGGTAGAGTTGCCAGTCTTTGCAAATATTTTTTTGATCAGTTTTTTTGCCTCTTTTGGATCGTTTTCAACTATGGATATGGCCTTTGCAATGGCGCCGCGCCTGCCTTTTTTGAGCCCTGCCATGTCCATGCTGTGGGCTCGCTGCGGGCGCAATAAAATCTTGCGCGTCTCACGGCGAGATGATTACCGGGGCAGCAGGCTCTCCGGCAGGGCGTATCTCTGTCTTTAGCCGGACATTGCCGTATTCTGGGTGCGATATATCCAGGACTATTGGGTGGACTGCCCAGCCATATCTTGGAGAGTCTGCAAACGGTACAATCTCTGTGAAATTTGCAAAATGGTATGTCTTTTGAAATGTCTCATCTAGCCCAAGGATCTCCATTACTACCATATCTCCAAGTTTTCTCCTGTCACTGTATGTAATGGTGGCTAGGCCGTCCTCGTATGTGGCGCTTATCTGCAAATCTTCTAGTATTTTGCCGTCATTACTAGGGGTCAGCGACACATACAGTACTAGTATGGATAGCGCAGAAATTGCTATAACTGATATAGTTTTAGAGTCAAGGGCCAAACTCTGCTCTCATTGTACGGCGAAGTTTTTTGCGGATTCGCAGCCGCTCCATAGTCTGCTGTTGTGTGCGCTCTGTTCCGGGGACTGTATTTTTTTTAAAGAATTTTACGAGTTTACTCTCCATGGAATCATCAGGTATCATGGAGAGGCTTGCAATGATACGGTTGAATAGCGGGTTTCCATGTCCAATCTTTTTGTCGAGTTTTTTCCAGTTTTTCTCCAGCCATGGCCACAGCATTGGTGAACCGTGCGGGTTTGCAGCCGTCTTTATTATTGGCAGCTGCATGTTTTGAGAGCGCACTATATCTCCTAGTGAAAAGTCAAGTGACTTTACTAGCAGTCTCTTCTCTGAGAATCCAAACATTGCGCCCAGAAACCGGAGCTTTTCTTCTGTGGTCTTTGCGTTTTTGTAGAATTTTACCAGCTGTGAGTACGTCTGCGCATTGCCGTTCCATGCGGCAATAGAGCAGATAGGCTCTGTCAGGTCGGGGTGTAGTGTACCCTGATTCCTTTGGAATTTCCGATATCTTTTGAGGGCCTCTTTTGTAACATGTTTATCATTCATGCGCCCGAGCGCAGATATTACAAACGGGCGGAGCAGCGCGTCTGTGTGGCTGTCTGACTTTTTTGGATCCCACCCCAGGCGGGAGAAAAGTACCCGCAGATAGTTTGCAGCATAGACGCGTATCTGGCCTGCAAACTCTTCACCAAAGGCTGCCATATACAGTGATGTCAGGTTTTGGGCCACGTTGACAGATGCCAGATAGCTCTCCTCGTCACAGTATGCGTCTGTAAAGTCAAGATAGTTGCGAATATTTTCATCACCTGATATGCACAGTGAAAAGAGATCGTTTTGTATTGCCCAGCGGTCTATCGGGGCTATTTTTTTTTGATCCACTAGCATTTTGAGATCAATTAGTGTTGCCTTGTCGTATTTTACGCGGTAAAATCCGTGCCGTCCAATGTTTGCCACACAGCCTGCCCCCTTTGGAGTCCTTGCAGTCATGCTTTGTTTTGTAAAGAGGCGCGTCTCTGTCTTTTCAAGGCCAAAGGTGAGGGGAATGCTCCACTTGCCGCCTGTGTGTTTTTTATCATGCTCTAGCAGGTATCTCTTTTGAGAGAATTTGAGCATGGAGCCTTTTTGCTCTACTGTAACAAGGGGAAATCCCGGCTGCCGGAGCCACGTGTTTACCATGTTTGATACCGGCATGCCAGATGCCTTGCCTATTGCATCCCACAAGTCTGTGCCCTCTGCGTTTGCATACTTAAAGTCAGAGAGATATTTTTTGAGGCCGTGCCTAAAGTCCGGCTCGCCGACATATTTTTCTAACATGCGCAGCACACAGCCACCCTTGTCATACGAGATGGCATCAAATATCTCCCGTATCTGCGACGGCGAGTCCACACGGACATCAATGGGGTGGGTAGTCTTTAGCGAGTCAAGAGACATTGCAGTATTCATTGCATCCTCGATGAACTGATTCCACATGTCCCATTCGGGATAAAACTTGTCGACAAACTTTGTGGCCATAAATGTGGCAAAGCTCTCATTGAGCCACAAGTCATTCCACCACTTCATAGTTACCAGATTTCCAAACCACTGGTGGGCAATCTCGTGTGAGATCACCTCTGCGATAAACTGCTTTGTGCGCGTAGATGATGTCTTTGGGTCATAGAGAAGTATGGTCTCGCGAAACGTGATTGCACCCCAGTTCTCCATTGCGCCTGCAGCAAAGTCCGGCACTGCTATGAGGTCAAGCTTGGGCAGTGGGTACCGTATTCCAAAATAGTCCTCGTATGATTTTAACAATTTTTTTGCCAGATTCAGGGAAAACCCTGCCTTTGACTTGTTGCCTCTTGTAGTTATTACCCGCACCCGTGTTTTGCCAGTCTTTCCAGAGACATACTCAAACTCGCCTACTCCCAGGTAGAGGAGATACGTGGACATTACAGGAGTTCTGGAAAATACATGCGATGTCAGGGAGCCTTTTTTCTGTCTAGAGTGTACTGGCATGTTTGATACTGCCATGAATCTGCTGTCTGCAGTAATTGTAATGTCAAATGTGGCCTTTGCTGCAGGCTCGTCCCAGCAGGGAAATGCGCGTCTGGCATCTGCTGCCTCAAACTGCGTGGTGGCAAGGTATTTTGTTTTTTTGCCCTGTTTGTAGCGGCTGCGATAAAATCCCAAGAGCCTGTCATTTAGCACGCCCTCAAACTCAATGTGAATTGTTGCCTCTCCTTTGATCTTTCCACCAAGGCGTATCTGCAGCTCTTCGCGTCTTTTATCTAGCTTGAATGATGATTTAACTTTGTTTCCTGCATGCTCTGCCCGGCACGAGTGTATCTCTAGCTCGGCGCAGTGCATGATGATTGTACTTGTAGGTTTGATACACTGCACCACTACTGACTCCCTGCCCCCAAAGGTAAAGCGCTCAAGATCAGGCTCAAACTCGAGAGTATAGTTTACCGGGTATGTGTCCATCGTATGAGAACCTTTAGCCACGCCTTAAGTAGATTGTCCAAGCCACAAATCCTTTAAAATATGCCTCTGATAAGCAGATGTATGATAAAGCAAAAGGGATCACGAAGCATCAAGATTCTTGTTGCCAAGCTGGGACTAGACGGTCATGACA
>RHFD01000086.1 GCA_003724325.1 Nitrosopumilus sp. D6
ATACTCTCAAAGTCAAGTGTATCGCCGTTTATTGTGCGCTCAAAGGCGCGCATATTCTGCTCATACAATGATACTAGTACTAACGGCACACCACCCACAGAATCACTAATTATTATCTCTGCTTCAATGTCTCTTTGCGTATATGCCTTGTACTCGTCTCCCAGATAAAATCCAATTACAATCTCTTTTAGATGTAGTCTGTCATCTTTATTCTCAACAGGGAAAAACAAGTTTGGATTTGTATAATAGTCCCCGTATGGATCCACGCCATACGCCCTGGCATGACCCGTCTCTGTAGATAACACTAGTGTATCAGGGTGTAATTTTTTCCAGTCACCCCATGTAATGACATCAAATGGGACCAGCTCCAGCACACTGCCTGTAAGCTCGCCCTTTACTGCCTCGCCGAGAGCCTGACTCCAGTAAGATTCAGTAAGCCTGTCATACATTAGCAGATTGCTGTTGTAGAGTTTGCCAGATGTTCCAAACTCTACTATCTGCCCGTCAATTACCCTCTCAAATACCTGGTTTGTATAGCATAGTGGGCAGTACGTTACAGATACCGGAGTACCACCCACCACATCATTGACTATCTCGTGCCATACCAGTATGGATAGAGGATATGCACGAGACTCACCATTTATGTAAAGACCAATCACTACATCAGAGTCAGGTATTGACTGCTTGTCTGCTGACTCGAATACAGGACTGTCAATTGATGGAATGCCATCCCTTGGAGGACCGCCACCCCTAATCTTTTCAAGTGGAATGCTGTGCTTTACCCCGTTTGTAGTCATTGTCTTGTCTGTAGATATAGATGGCATGGCAGGCTCTGCTGCCATGCCAAACGCCACATACAGCACAACTGCTATACCTGCCACTATTGGTAGTAATATGCGCGGATTCAATTTCAAAAATAATACACCCTATTCATATTAAAAAATTGTCCCAACTCTAGCCAATCTTTTTGTTTAATTCAGTGATAAACTGCCTCATCTTTGGCTTTGGGACTACTGCCCCGCACGCCCTGCCATGACCCCCTCCAGAGCCGCCAAGGTCAGCAGATAGCGAGTTGACTATCTTGCCCAGGTGTACCTTACAGTCAGCAGAGCCGCGGACAGAGATTGCGTAATTTCCATAGTCTACTCGCTCCTTGTATGCCACCCCCACATCCTTCCCGGAGAGGCCCAGCACACAGTTGACTGCCGCGCCTGCCCCCGAATCCAATACCTCCATGTGGGCCAGATTCTTTAGTACGGTCATGCCTTTTTTCACCTTTGGTATCATTTCTGC
This sequence comes from Nitrosopumilus sp. D6, assembly GCA_003724325.1. Taxonomy (GTDB): domain Archaea; phylum Thermoproteota; class Nitrososphaeria; order Nitrososphaerales; family Nitrosopumilaceae; genus Nitrosopumilus. The sequence goes on from RHFD01000086.1 coordinate 1,294, forward strand.
ATTTTTTGCCGCTTGCAGCTGGGCATATGCAAAAAAGTCGGGCAGATCGTGAGGGAATTTAGAGTCGGCAAGATGCTTTACTAGTTCTAGTAAAAAGTCTGGATTTTTTTGGCGTCCCTTGATGTTATAGGTGAGCATTGTAGAGTTTATCATTGCAAGATCCCTATCATACATTCGAAGCAGTTTTTCCCCAATGGGCCTGTCCTCCATATAGTCTGAAATTGCAGCACATGCTGCCACAAATGTGGCATGGTCATCAAGCTTTGATTTGAATGTATTATACACGTGTACTGCCGTGCACTCGCCAACATCATGGATTATCTTAACTTTGATCCTTTTTAGAGATTTAATAACTTTGGGGTCAATATCATGATGATCAATGTATGTGACTGTTACCTTGTTTTTTCGTAGTGTACTCATCAAAGAGATGAATTCATCCTGGGTTTTCTTGCTCAGTCCCAAGTCACAGACAAAAAGTGACTTTAACTTTTCATCATCAGCAGCATCCCGCAGCGCCTCCATCTGTCCGGGATAGTCCACTAGTATTGAATCGCCTCCAAAAGCCTGACGCACTAGTGCAGCAGAGCTAATTCCGTCTGCATCTTCCTTGTGAGAGATGCACAGTACCTTTGTCTTTTTTGGAGTCGCCTTTTTCACAGTCTTTTTTGTAGTTTTTTTAGGTACAGTCTTTTTAGGTGCGGGCTTTTTTGGCACGGTCTTTTTGGGCATCTTTTTTGTAGCAGGCTTTTTTGCAGTCAATGTTTATGCGGGTAATAATCCCTCATTTAAAGAATAAGCTAGTATCTGGCAGACTTTTTGATGGGCGTGTTTATCAGGGATGCTGAATCCACATACACGTCATAAAATGGCATGCCCTCCATCTGGGTGTGCCTGTCTGCCTCTTGAATCTTTTCAAGGTTTTCGCGCGTAGAGTCCTGCACTAGGTCATCGAGTCTTTGCAGGCGTCTTCGCTCTTCTGCGTTCATGTGTAATGATGAAAAGCGCTCATTTATGAGGCAGAGTTGCCATATTAGACTAAATGCTCTAAACGATATAGGCGTGTGCGAAAACATAATAGCAGATTTTACCACACATCATACGTGGAGACTAAGAATATTGGCTTGCGTGGAATCGAGATTGCAGATACCAGAATCTCAAATATCGACGGCAAAAAGGGCAAACTCATCTACCGCGGATATGACATTTTAGAGCTGACAAAGAGATCCACCTTTGAAGAGACGGCATACCTGTTACTCTATGATATCTTGCCAAACAAGCAGCAACTCGACGAGTTTTCTGCAAAACTAGTAGAGGCCAGATACATCCCAAAGCAGATGCAAAAAAACATGGGCAACTGGAGAAAAGACGCCGATCCCATGGATATGCTCCAGGCATTTGTGGCAGCACTGGCAGGATACTATGATGAAGAGTTTTCAAACAAGGATGCAAGCTATGACAGGGCCGTAAACCTGATCGCAAAGGTGCCCACAATCATAGCCAGCTGGCAGATGCTGCGAAACGGAAAAGAGCCAATAGAGCCTGACCCCGCCCAGAGTCATGCGGCAAACTTTCTATACATGATGTCAGGGGTAAAACCGCAGTCAGAGATTGAAAAGATATTTGATGTGTGTCTGATTCTTCATGCGGATCACACCTTTAATGCATCCACATTCACTGCAAGACAGGTGGCATCAACTAGGGCACACATGTATTCTGCATCAAGCGCAGCCATTGGAGCATTAAGTGGCGAGCTGCACGGGGGGGCAAACACTGAAGTCATGAAGATGCTACTAGAGATAAAAGAGATGAATGTAAACGCATGGATACGCCAAAAGATATCAAAGGGGGATAGAATCATGGGAATGGGGCATGCAGTGTACAAGACGTACGATCCGCGTGCACTGGTACTAAAGGACATGTCTGCCAAGCTGGCGGCAACTACTGGCGATCCGTGGTATGAGATTACAGAAAAAGTAGAAAATGCAACCATATCAGAGATGAAGTCTCAAAAAAACCACAAGATTTA
>RHFD01000046.1 GCA_003724325.1 Nitrosopumilus sp. D6
CTGCCCCTGATCTTTGTAAACGATCCCGCCATCTTGGAGCTTGGCGTAAAGCCAGGGGACATGATAAAGATAACCAGAAAGAGTCCCACTGCTGGCGAGAGCCTCTATTACCGGTATGTGGTGGAAGTCTAGATGGCTGACCCCTCTACAAAGCGCTGGCCCGTAATTCAGGATATTTTAAAACGCGAGGGAATTGCGCGCCAGCACCTCAACTCATTTGACGAGTTTCTAAACCGCGGGCTGCAAAGCATCATACACGAGGTGGCCCAGATAGACATTGAGAACGCAGAGTACCCGTACAAGATCCAACTAGGCAAGATAAAGCTCCAGCCCCCACGTATGATGGAGCTTGACGGCTCAATCACCCATATCACCCCTGCAGAGGCAAGGCTCAGAAACGTCTCATATGCGGCCCCTGTGATGATGGAGGCAAGCGTGATAGAAGACGGCAAGGTGTTAGAGTCAAAGCACGTCCATATCGGCGATGTCCCTGTAATGGCAAAATCAAACGCATGCATACTCAATAACTTTGAGACCTCAAAGCTAATAGAATACGGCGAGGATCCAAACGATCCTGGCGGCTACTTTATCATAAACGGCTCAGAGCGCGTGATAGTGGGTCTTGAGGATCTCTCCTACAACAAGATCATAGTAGACAGGGAGACACAAAGCGGAAACACTGTCTTCAAGGCAAAGGTATACTCTTCCATAGTGGGGTATCGAGCCAAGCTCGAACTGGTAATGAAAAACGATGGGCTGATCGTGGCCCGGATCCCGGGATCTCCAGTAGACATTCCAGTGGTGACCCTGATGAGGGCGCTCGGACTAGAGTCAGACAAGGAGATAGCTGCAGTAGTATCCCTCGTTGATGAGCTTCAGGATCAACTAGAGGGCTCGTTTGAAAAGGCTGGAGATGTCCCCACATCAAAAGACGCAATAGTGTACATCAGCAAGAGAATCGCCCCCGGAATGCTCGAAGAGTTTCAGATAAAGCGCGCAGAGACCCTGCTTGACTGGGGACTACTACCTCATCTGGGCAAGCATCCAGAAAACAGAAAGGAAAAGGCCCAGTTCCTAGGCGAGGCTGCCTGCAAGCTGTTGGAGCTAAAGCTTGGCTGGATCTCCCCTGACGACAAGGATCACTATGGTAACAAGGTCATAAAGTTTGCAGGTCAGATGCTTGCAGACCTGTTTAGAACCGCATTTAGGAATCTGGTTCGGGACATGAAGTACCAGCTGGAGAGGTCAGGGCAAAAGCGCGGAATCAACGCAGTAGCTGCTGCCATCCGCCCCGGAATCATTACTGACAAGCTAAACAACGCCATTGCAACAGGCAACTGGGGACGTGGCAGGGTGGGAGTTACGCAACTGCTAGACAGGACCAACTATCTGTCTACGATCAGCCATCTCCGGAGAATTCAGTCTCCTCTGAGCCGCACCCAGCCAAACTTTGAGGCAAGGGATCTTCATGCCACCCACTTTGGTCGTATCTGTCCTAGCGAGACTCCGGAAGGCTCCAACTGCGGACTGGTAAAAAATCTGGCGCTGTCAGGACTCATCTCTGTCAACGTTCCATCTGAAGAGATAATCGAAAAGCTCTATGATCTTGGAACCGTGCACTTTTTTGAGGCAAAAGATGATCTCAAAAAAGACGGGGCGAGGATATTTGTCGACGGCAAGCTCATCGGATACTACAAGGACGGCCAGCATCTTGCCGAATCGCTCCGGGCACTCAGGCGCACCTCAAAGATACACCCGCACGTGGGAATCTCATTTCACAGGTCTGACATTGAGGGCTCTACAAAGAGGCTCTATGTCAACTGCAACGCCGGGCGCGTCTTGCGGCCGCTGATAATAATCCAAGACGGCAAGCCACTGCTTACGCAGGAACTGCTTGACAAGCTCTCCTCAAAACAGATCTCATGGAACGACCTTTTGAGGATGAGCGTGCTAGAGTTGATTGACGCAAACGAAGAGGAGAACTGCTATGTCACACTTGATGAGAGAAACTCCAAAAAGTACACCCACCTAGAGGTGTTTCCCCCCGCGATACTCGGGGCAGGCGCGTCGATAATCCCGTATCCAGAGCACAACCAGTCCCCGCGAAACACGTACGAGTCTGCAATGGCAAAGCAGAGCCTGGGATTCTCCACGCCAATGATGAACACGAGCACCTATGTCAGGCAGCACTTTATGCTGTACCCGCAGACTCCCATAGTAAACACAAAGGCGATGAACCTGCTCGGACTAGAAGACAGGCCTGCAGGTCAGAACTGCATAGTCGCGGTGCTGCCATTTGACGGATACAACATTGAGGATGCCATAGTGCTTAGCAGGTCGTCAGTAGACCGTGGTCTTGGAAGGACGTTTTTTTACCGGATTTATGACGCAGAGGCAAAGCAGTATCCTGGCGGAATGCGCGACAGCTTTGAGATTCCAGGCGCAGAAGACAACATCCGCGGCTACAAGGGAGAGCGCGCATACAGACTGCTAGAGGAAGACGGGGTGGTCGCATCAGAATCTCCGATAAAGGGCGGCGACATACTGATTGGCAAGACCAGCCCCCCTAGATTCATGGAGGAGTACAGAGAGTTCGAGTCAACTGGTCCGTACAGGCGCGACACGTCAATTGGTGTGAGGCCTTCTGAATCCGGCGTGGTGGACACGGTTGTAATGACGCAGTCAAATGAGGGCGGCAAGATGTACAAGATCCGTGCACGTGACATGAGAGTTCCGGAGATTGGAGACAAGTTTGCCTCTAGGCACGGACAAAAGGGCGTGCTTGGAATACTGGCAAACGCAGAGGATCTTCCGTACACGGCAGAAGGCATATCCCCTGATGTGCTCATCAACCCGCACGCGTTCCCATCTAGGATGACTGTGGGCATGATGATGGAGTCAATATGCGGCAAGGCCGCTGCCATGCGCGGCAAGAGATTTGATGGCTCGGCATTTGTGGGCGAAAAGATGGACGAGGTAAAAGAGGCGATGGGTGTAAACGGGTTCAAGTACTCTGGCAAGGAGATAATGTATGACGGCAGGACCGGCAAGTCGTTTCCAGTAGAGGTGTTTATCGGTGTGGTGTACTATCAAAAACTCCACCACATGGTTGCAGACAAGATCCACGCAAGGGCGCGCGGACAGGTACAGATGCTCACAAAGCAGCCCACAGAAGGCAGGGCAAGGGGAGGTGGTCTGAGGTTCGGTGAGATGGAGCGCGACTGCCTGATTGCCTACGGGGCATCCATGATACTAAAGGACAGGCTTCTTGACGAGTCTGACAAGTCTGACATATTTGTCTGTGAACGGTGCGGGCTTGTGGCATACCACGACGTAAAGCAGCGAAAATACGTGTGCAGGGTCTGCGGCGACAAGGCAAAGGTGTCATCAGTCTCTGTCGCATATGCATTCAAGCTGCTATTACAAGAGATGCAGAGCCTCAACGTGGCGCCAAGGCTGCTGATCCGGGAGAAGGTATAATGTCCATACAGGCGATAAAGTCAATTGACGGAATCAGGTTTTCTGTGTGGTCGCCAACTGAGATCCGCAAATACTCTGTGGCAGAGATTACGGCTCCTGAGACGTACGATGAGGACGGCATGTCAGTCCAAGGCGGACTGATGGACGGCAGGCTAGGTACTCTAGAGCCCGGGCAAAAGTGCCTGACATGCGGAAACACTGCTGCCAGATGTCCGGGACACTTTGGGCACATTGAGCTTGCAGAACCGGTGCTTCACATTGCGTTTATTGACAACATCCACAAGCTACTCCAGTCCACATGCCGCTCGTGTGCGCGCCTAAAGGTGCCCCAGGTGGATCTTGATGCGTTCAAAAGAATAAAGGAGAAAGAGGCAGCATACACGGTAATATCCCAAAAGCGCATCCCCGAGCAGATAATTGACAAGGCAAAAAAGGCAAAAGAGTGTCCCCACTGCGGCAAGCCCCAGTACGAACTCATATTTACAAAGCCGACTATCTTTGTGGAAAAGACAGATGCCGGAGAGCACAGACTACTCCCCATTACTATCCGGGAACGCTTCTCGCAGATACTTGACGGGGATTTAGAACTATTACTTTATGATCCAGTAACTGCGCGCCCGGAATGGTTCATACTCCAGGCGCTGCCGGTGCCACCAGTTACCGTCAGACCCTCGATAATCCTCGAGACGGGGATAAGATCCGAAGACGACCTGACACACAAGATGGTCGACATTATACGCGTCAACCAGAGGCTAAAGGAGAGCAAGGAGGCAGGAACCCCGCCGCTCATAGTGCAGGATCTAGTGGATCTGCTCCAGTATCACACGACTACATATTTTGACAACGAGGTCTCCGGAATCCCCCAAGCTCACCACCGCTCAGGCCGCCCCCTCAAGACACTCACACAGAGGCTAAAGGGAAAGGAGGGAAGATTCAGGGGATCGCTTTCCGGAAAAAGAGTCGATTTTTCAAGCAGGACTGTCATCTCGCCTGATCCGAATCTGGATCTCTCCGAAGTCGGAGTGCCTGTGGCAGTAGCTACAAAGCTTACAATCCCAGAGATCGTCACAGAGTGGAACATTGAGCGGATGAAAAAACTTGTAATCAACGGCCCAGAGACGTTTCCAGGTGTCAACTATATCGTCAGACCCGACGGCGTAAAGATAAGACTTGACTTTGTAGAGGATCGTGAGACGATGGCAGATACCATCGAGATGGGATATCTAGTAGAACGTCATCTTTCAGACGGGGACATTGTAATGTTCAACAGGCAGCCGTCATTGCATCAAATGTCGATAATGGCCCACTATGTAAAGGTGCTTCCAGGCAAGACGTTCCGCCTGCACCCTTCTGTGTGTCCTCCATACAACGCGGACTTTGATGGCGACGAGATGAACCTGCACGTGCCGCAAAGCGAGGAGGCAAGGGCAGAGGCCATACTTCTCATGAGGGTGCAAGACCAGCTCATATCTCCCAGATACGGGGGACCGATAATCGGGGCGCTGCGAGACTTTGTGACTGGCGCATACCTGCTCACAAAAGACGACACAACACTCTCAGTACAGGAATTCTCAAACCTTGCAATGCTTGGAGGCTACAAGGGCATGCTTCCGGATCCTGCCATAAAGACAAAAGACGGACAGGCATACACAGGCAAGCAGCTCTTCTCGCTGTTTCTGCCAAAGGACTTTAACTATGTCCTGACTTCAAAGTGGTCCAAGGGTACTGGCGGCAAGGAAAAAGATGTTGTAATTAAAAACGGCGAGCTTCTCAGCGGCGTGATAGACAAGACATCAATCGGGGCAGAAGAGCCAGAAAGTGTCCTGCACAGGATTGCAAAGGACTATGGCAACGCAGTAGGCAAGAACTTTCTCAACTCGATACTGATCATGGTAAAGCAGTTCATCACGCATTACGGGTTTAGCTACGGCTACGGCGATCTAGAGGTGCCCGAAAAAGACAGAAAGCAGATTCTTGATGACATTGATGCCACGTATGGCACGGTGGCAGACCTGATAAAACAGTATGAAAAGGGGACGCTAAAGCTCACCAGGGGAATGCGGCCGCAAGAGGCGCTAGAGGCGTACATTGTAAATGAGCTGGGCAAGGCAAGGGACAGGGCAGGCTCTACTGCAAACGACTCCCTTGATGATGGCAACGCCGGAAAGATAATGGCTACTACTGGCGCGCGCGGTTCGTCACTTAACGTGGGCCAGATGGCAGGCGCGCTCGGACAGCAGTCGCGCAGGGGAAACAGGTTGCACGACGGGTACAGCAACAGAGCACTTACCCACTACAAGGAATACGACAACAATCCAGACGCGCACGGGTTTGTAAAGTCAAACTACCGCGAGGGTCTCTCGGCTCTAGAGTTCTTCTTTCACGCAATGGGAGGACGCGAAGGTCTAGTAGATACTGCAGTCAGGACGCAGCAGAGTGGCTACATGCAGCGCAGACTCATCAACGCGCTAGAGCACATCAGACTCGAGTACGACGGGACGGTGCGCGACCCGCACGGGCACATAGTCCAGTTCATGTACGGCGAGGATGGCATTGATGTGGCAAAGAGCGACCACGGCGAGGCATTTAACGTAAACAGGCAGGTAGAGTCGCAGACTATCACAGATTCGGGCAAAAAGGCTACACGCGAGGAGATCGACGCGCTTGCCAAAAAGTACACAAAGACGTTTAATCCGCGACTCACATCAATGGTGACAGAGGCCCTCCAGAACTCGAATCTGAGCAGGGAGGGAGTCGAGTCTGTCTGCAAAAAGGGACTCTCACTATACAACAAGGCAAAAGTAGAGCCCGGACAGGCAGTTGGAATAATTACTGCCCAGTCAATAGGCGAGCCTGGCACGCAGATGACGCTGAGGACGTTTCACTTTGCAGGAATAAAGGAGAGAAACGTCACACTGGGACTTCCAAGACTCATCGAGCTTGTAGATGCAAGAAAAAAGCCTGTCACTCCTACCATGGATATTTATCTTGATGAAGAGTCGCGCGGATCGCGCGAAAAGGCAATAGAGGTTGCAAGAAACGTGCTGCAGACAAAGGTAAGCGCGCTAATAGAAACTGTAGATACGGACTATTCCACCAACATAAAGCTGGTTCTAAGCCACGACAGGCTCCGGGATCGCGGATGCACCGTGGCAGACGTAGAGGCAGCACTCGGCTCTAACAAAAAATTCAAGATGGAAGTCACAGACATGCTCTTCAACCTCACACTAGCCGAAGAGTTAGACACGGCCGCTGCCATTGCGCTCAGAAACAAGATACTCAACACCACCGTAAAGGGGGTGCCAGATATAGAGCGCGTCACGCTGGTGCAAAAAGACGACGAGTGGGTGATACAGACTACTGGCTCCAACGTAGCCAGGCTGCTAGAGGTTGCCGGCATTGACAAAAAGAACGTACACACAAACAATGTCTTTGAGATTGCAGGAACGCTTGGAATCGAGGCGGCAAGAAACGCGCTGATACACGAGCTAAATCACACGCTGGAGGACCAGGGTCTAGAAGTCGACAACAGGTACATCATGCTGGTAGCAGACCTCATGTGCTCGCGCGGATACATGCAGCAGATAGGAAGGCATGGAATCGCAGGCACAAAGGACAGCGTGCTTGCAAGGGCTGCATTTGAGATTACCGTCCCCACCATTGCGCATGCGGCGCTCAGAGGCGAGGTAGAGGGTCTAAAGGGAATCACAGAAAACGTCATAGTGGGAAGCAACATTCCCATTGGAAGCGGTACGGTGGATCTGTACATGCAGGTCTCGAAGAAAAAATGATGATATAGATGACACAAGACATACCGACCCTGATGAATGCAAGCAAAGGCAAAACAGTACTGCTCCGTATGCGGCACGGCATGACCGTGCAGGGAATTCTAAAGGACTTTGATGCCCACATGAACCTGACCCTTGATGATGCAGAGGATATAACCGGCGAAGAGAAAGAGGCTCTTGGAACCGTGCTGATACGCGGCGATAACATACTTGCAGTCTCGCCTCCTGATGAGGAATAGAGTATAATACCTGTCAGGCGTGCCCAAAAGATCACTCAAACATTAAATCCCGTGCCAAACAAGCCACGCCATGTGGTCGATCTTGTTTTTACTGCCGCTGCTTTTGGCATATGGGGAGCCGATACCGGACTATAACAACCCGTACGCGCCAATCATCACGGACAAGCAGGTATACACATGGACTGACAAGGTAGTAATTACAATCATTGCGCCAAGCTGGAACTCGGACAGATATCTGGTAGACTCGATAGGCGGCACGCGGGATCATGCAATAGTCGTATCAACTGGGGATAACTCCCTTGAAGAATACCAGTTTGCAGAGACTGGCGCAAACTCTGGCATATTTCGAGCAGAGGTGACACTTACCGGCTTTGCGCATGATGCAGACGGGGACGGCGACATTGACACAAATCCCATGACCTCTGGCAGCGGACCGACTGGAGGATTTCTCGAGGCAGACAGGGATTCTGCAGTAACTATTACTTTCGAGTTTGCAGACGGCGTCATACTTTCAGAGTCAGTTCCCATATCATGGAACCTTGGGACAGTCAGCTTTGAGCAGTCAGGTGACTCTGCGTCTGTGCGCGTTGCAGATCCCGACATGAACCTGAATCCAAACATCCCTGACAGCGTCTCTGTGCGCATTGCCACTGACTCTGGCTCTGCTGGAATCACCATACGCGCAACAGAGACGACTCCATCCTCTGGCGTGTTTGCAGCAGACCTTGTACTCTCTGAGACGGCGCCATCAAGCGGAAACAGGATTCACGCGCCTCCCGGCTCGCAGCTGACTGCGCGCTATGATGACCATACCCTACCCGAGCCGCACTCTGAATCAGACAGGGCAAAAATCGAGGCGACTGCCACAGTCGGCCCCGTGCTACTGCCTACTGAGCGCATGAGCATGTCCCCTGTCATATTCACTAACGGCCTGGGAGGCAGCCTCCAGTCGCTCTCTGCAGGAGTCCAGGCGCAAATGGTCGGGACACTCTCAAATAATCAGCTAGTGGCACAGGACTTTGCATACATTTTTCAGGTGCGCAATTCTGCAGGCTCCATAGAGGCGCTCTCATGGGTGCTTGGCAGCCTTCTTCCGGGGGACAGTCTTGATGTCTCCCAGTCGTGGATGCCGTCTGTGCCGGGAACTTTTACAGTCGAGTCGTTTGTGTGGAAGTCAATTACAAACTCTGATGCGCTGGCGCCATCAACATCAGTACAGATTGCAGTGGAATGAGTTCTGCTGCGCGCCGTCTTTTTTTGCAAAACTTTCAGGCAGTTTTGTGCGTAACTTTACAATAAACCTATAAAGCCCTGTCCTAACGATCGTCATAAGGACATGAGTAAGATACTTGAAAAGTCATTAAAGGATGCCCTAAAGGAAGACAAGCTTACAATGGGCGCCAAGCAAGTTTTGAACTCTGTCAAAGACTCCAAGCTGGTAATAGTGTCCCAGTCAGTGGAAAAAGAGATGCTAGAAAGGATTGAATCTGGCGCAAAGCAGCAAGACGTGCCATTAGTGTCGTTTCAGGGCACATCAGTGGCGCTAGGCAGACTGTGCGGCCTGCAGTTTAGAATTTCGACCATATCGTTTACATCTCTGAGTGATGCAAGCATAAAGTCAATCCTAAAGGACACGACTGGTGAAAAAAAATGAAAGCCCCGTCTTGTAAAATTCATGGTGTGGTTGTCCGGAGATACTAGAGAATCTGCATGACACAATCAATAAAACTTACCACTGATCAGATGCGCCTCATATCACTATTCCAAAACGTCACAAAGGCCACTGCACGCGACTGCATCGAGGATGAAAAGCAAGACAGGGTCATATTTGTAGTCGAGCCAGGTATGATGGGTCTTGCAATAGGCAAGGGAGGCGCCCACATAAAGTCGCTCCAAAACATTGTAAAGAGAAACGTAGAGCTAGTAGAGTTTGATGAGGATCCGGTAAAGTTTCTCACAAACTTGTTTAACTCAAAGATGATACTAGAGGCGCGAGTCGAGAGCAGGCCTGATGGCTCAAAGCAGGCAGTAGTGATGGTGGATCCGAGGAAAAAGGGCCTCGTAGTGGGCAGGGAGGGCCGCAATGCCGAAAAGGCCAGACTCTTGGCAAAGCGCTACTTTAACATTACACATGTCATGATAAACAGTCAGGAGAGGCCCACACTAGAGATGTAACATGACTAACAAATCACCGCTAGGATTATTCGCAGGAAGGGTGCTTACCTCTAAGAAAAAGAGGCAGAGATGGGCCATATCCACGTACAAGCGCAGGGAGCTTGGAATCGACAAAAAGGCAGACCCGCTTGGAGGCTCGCCGCAGGGCAGGGGAATTGTACTTGAAAAGGTGGGCATTGCCGCAAAGCAGCCAAACTCTGCGGTAAGAAAGTGTGTCAGGGTGCAGCTGATCAAAAACGGCAAGACAGTTACTGCGTTTTTGCCGCGTGATGGAGCGATGAACTTTATCGACGAGCACGACGAGGTCCACATACAGGGAATGGGGGCAACACAGGGCGGTGCAATGGGTGATATTCCGGGAGTCCGATTCAAGGTATTCAAGGTTAATGGCACATCCCTCCACGAGCTAGTTATAGGTAAAAAGGAGAAGCCGAGGAGATAGGAATGGCCCAGACAAAAAACATGCTGCTGTTTAGAAAGTGGGACATGTCGGGAATTGAGATAAATGATCCCGGACTAAAGACTGCAATATCGCTCAAAAAGCAGATACTTCCGTACACGTACGGCCGCTCTGCACTCAAGAGGTTCAACAAGGCAGACGTAAACATTGTAGAGCGCCTCGTAAACAAGACGATGCACTTTGGAAAAAAGTATGCAAAGAACACTGGCAGGATGACGGGGAAAAAGACAAGGGTGCTCAACACTGTGAGGACTGCCTTTGATATAATACACCTAAAGACGGGTAAAAACCCCGTAGAGATGCTGGTTCGCGCAGTAGAGTACTCGGCTCCAAACGAGGACACCACCCGGATCGTCTACGGCGGGACTGTATACCATGTGTCTGTGGATGTGGCTCCAATCAGAAGAGTCGACCTTGCATTGCGCTTTATCGCAGACGCGATCAAAGAGTCTACATTTTCCAACCCAAAGCCCATAGAGGAACACATGGCAGAGCAGCTAATCCTTGCAGCATCAAATGATCCTGCGGCCCCGTCAGTCAAGAAGAAAAACGAACTAGAGCGCATTGCACAGGCATCAAGATAACCAGTAGCCCGAGGCAGATTCGAACTGCCGTCTCCGCCTATCCACTCCTGAGATCCAGAGGGCGGAATCCTTGATCTAAAATATTATTTGACCGCTAGACTATCGGGCTACCAAGACGAGTCGGGACTGCTCAGAATATAATCATTTCACTTTGTCCGAACCTCCAATATGGCAGTCGAATAGTCGCATGTGGCCCCCAGTCTCATGTACGGGATGAGCCTGAAGTGGATAGAGTATGTGGTGCCTTCTCTTAGCAGTATTCCCTTTTGTACAAGGGATATGAGGCCGCTTGCAGCAGCAGATACAGGCATGCTATCAGACCTGCACACCTCGTCGCGCATCTGCTGGAACTGCCAGAGGGAGAACTCTATGTCGCGCAACGCAAGGACTAGGGGCCAGACTATTCTGGCCCATACAAACCTCCTATTTTCTGTGGCAGATGCGTGTTTGCCCTTTTCACTCAACATTAATAACATCTAGGCTAGATGTTATAACTTGATTGTCCAAAGAGATCAAAGAATCCCTTGACCTGCTACAAAAGGATTGGGACGTGGATCCCATCCTGCGTGATTTTGTGCTTGGCAGGATAACTGATGTCTCTGACAGGCAAGTCACTGTGGGCGGTGTGGTATTTCACCTGCCGTACCTCAACTCCCACAAGAGATACGTCCTGTGGAAGTGCTTTTGGCCTGACTGCCACAACTGCTGCGAGAGGCAGGGCCGGCTCCCGCTTACCTCTGATGACCTCATCACGATAGGCAGGGGCCTGAAATACCAGAGGCATGCAGACTTTGTGCAAAACGAGACGCTCATAGCGACCCACCGGGAGCCTGGTCCCTCGGGGCAAGATATCACAATGACTACCATAAATCTCAAGAGAAAAAAAGACGAGACTGATGCAGACGACGGGACGCGCATTCCGTGCAGGTTCCTTGACGGGGATGGCGCCTGCGGCATACATCCTGGCAGGCCGGGTGTGTGCTATCTGTATCCGTTTTCGACGTGGCTTGAAAACGAGGGGGGAGCTGCGCGCGTCCATGCGACATACCAGCTGACAGGTGACTGTCCGGGATTTTATCTTGCAAAAGACACAGTCCAGATGGGCGCCGAGCTAGACGAGTACTCGGGGATAATCTACAACTATAACATGGCATCAGCCCGCACAGATAGGGAGGGGTTTTGCTCTGTCAGCTTTGGCTAGGCCCTTGCGACCTTTAGGAGGTCAGTCATCTTTATCTTCATACCAAATCTGTCCTCGTGCTTTTTCATGTACCTGAATATTGCAAGAAAGTCCGGCAGTGATTTTATAATGCTAAAGTCTTTGCGTATCTTTGCGCGCACAAATTTGAACACCTTTGCATACACGGCATAGTGCCTCTCTACTGCCCTTTCATACGCGGCAAAGTCGTGCATGTTCTCTATGAACAACTCTACACACTGCATCGAGGGAATGATTCCCTCGCCTAGCAGGGCATACACTGTGCCAATAGACTCGCCGACTCCGACTACCTTGCCTGAATAGTATGGCTTGCATCTGTCAGGTGTTGCAAGCCTTATGGGGCGACCCTTTGTCTGAACTGCCCTGCCTCCGTGTTTTTTGAGGAACGCATCAGTTGTCTTTATGTGGTTCTTGTTATAATCGCCTGCTCCTATGTGAGCTGATTTTTCTCCTAGCGGAAAGTACCAAAAATACCCCGACATTCCCGGAAACGGCTCGATGTAAAAGTCATCATATGGCACACCGTCGTCATACTCTACCTTGTACTCGTAGGTGGGCAGGAAAAAGTCCTCGCTCATCTTTGGCAGGTACGACCTGTGAAAACCGGTACAGTCGACTATCATGTCGTACTGTGACTCGAGCTCTTCAAGTCTGGGAGCGCTCCCATACCTCACATTGCAGTCGCTGATAAAGTCCTTGATGAGCCTGAGCTTGTCATACGTGCACAGTCCCTTGAGGCCAATGTCAAACTTTGTGCCCCCGCTCATCCTCACATGCATGCTCTTGCCGTCATGTATGAGATAGTCATCAAAGTTTCTGCCTGCCTTTTTGCAGAATTCCTCTAGCACTGGCTTTATCGTACCCCACGCGCAAATAGAGTCATGCTTTATCTGGGTCATGCGCTCGTATCCGGTAACCTCGTGCTCAGAGTCCTTTAGTCTGGCCATGAGGTACGAGCCTGCAACGCCCATTCCCATTACAGCAATCTTCAAGATGCCTCTAGTGGGCGTGCGCCTAATAAATACAGTGTATGCGCAAAATGCAGCCCGGTCACCTCGTACCAAGCAACTGTTCTGCTACGTTTGCTGGTGTGTGCTCTGATAAATACGAGCAATCCATACTGTAGATAGTCAATGGCATGTTTTGGATTACCTATAAGAGACTCGGTGTGTCTTGGATGTGTAATCCCAGCACAAACGTACTTGTAAAACAATCGTAAGAGGTCAGGTCGCTCGTGTAGTTTGATATCGCCTCAGGCATTGGATTGAATCACCGCCTGACTTTGAACATCGTGCCAGATCTGACTGCCTACAAACAATCACGGGAGGTCTATGTTTTTGGATGCCTTTTGGTACATTTGCTGTGATGTCAGAAAACCGGTTTTAATAAAAAATGTATTACTAGACATGCTCAAAGGCTTGCTGAATCTGACACTTGCTACCTAAAAGCACCATCTACCTGGTGCAGAGCCTCTGGCTGGTGCAAAGCACCACTCACCGTCTCCCCAAAAGGCATATGACAAGCCGACTCCGGACACCACTACCACTACCACTGCTATAACTGCTATAATGGCGAGGTTGCGTATTCTCATGTATGAAGATAGGGGATCTAAGAATATAAGTATTTTGAGGATCTTGTGGTAAGAGGTCAGGTCAG
Source organism: Nitrosopumilus sp. D6 (assembly GCA_003724325.1). Classification (GTDB taxonomy): domain Archaea; phylum Thermoproteota; class Nitrososphaeria; order Nitrososphaerales; family Nitrosopumilaceae; genus Nitrosopumilus. Next base: position 13,602 of record RHFD01000046.1, read on the forward strand.
GCACGAAGATGATGTTTAAAGTCAGGCGTAGGCGGTTCAATCTAGTGCCTGAGACGATGTCAAACTGCACTAGCTGCCTAACCTCCTACCTCGTACTGATCGGATGTCTTTACTGTAGCCATTGCAGACTGGCAGTTTTGACTGTGGTAGATTATAGTCATTATCAGATGTGACAAATGAAAATCGTCGTGCTATTCTATGAGTATGGCAGGCTTGAACGGCCTTGCAAGCCGCGCCTTGTTCCTAGGATCATGGACTTGGCTGTCAGTTTCTGAGTATATGGTCACTTTTGCGCCAAATTCAGAGCCTGCAAAGGGCGCAAGCTCGTCGCGCATCAGCGCCGTTTCATCAAGCCCGCCTGCTGCAGCCCTTGCCTCCCTTGTCTCCACCGGATCTGAAAGTATGTCCTTGATGGTCTTTTGTACAAAGTCGGGATTCTTTTTTATCCATGCCGAATCCGGGTCTGCAAGCAGCTTGCGCATCACTGCTCCCATGTCAGTATTACCTGACATTACGAGTCCTAGTATGCGCCCGTATGCAGATGTCTTTTGTTCCCCGGCAGTGTAGATTGTGATCGTTTCTGGCTTTATCTTTGCAATCCGGAGTATGTTTGAAATATCCTCTGTCACCTTTTTTATCATGTCCTCTGACTGGATCACGCCTGCATCCGTCCCGCCCTGCGGCGCAGGCCATTCTGACTTTGAGGCAGTCCCGGAATTTTGCATCATCTCCCACATCTCCTCTGCCACATGTGGAGCAAACGGGGAGAGCAGCAGCACCCTAATCCTGCATATGGAATACAGGATTGGGTCGCAGTCGTCTCTCTTTTTTGCGCGGGCGCGCCTATGATACCACTGCATGTCTGATTCAAATGCAAACAAAATCTCATGGAGCGCCTCGCGGAGCCTCATCTTTTCAATGCTGGCAGTGACGGATTCTGTGAGCCTGTATAGTCTGGCAAGTATCCACCTGTCTTCTGCATGCTGCGCATCTGTCGCTGATGCGCGCAGCTTTGAGCATGATTCCAGCATGGCCTCGAGCTTGCGCGCAATGCCTGAGACTGACCCGAGATCAATGTCTGCATCCTGAAGCAGCTCTGCAGAAAGGATTATGCCGAGCCGTATGGGATCTGCGCCGTATTTTGCTATGGCGCCGCGCAGCGGGATTATATTCCCCATGCTCTTTGACATCTTTTTGCCGCCCATGAGCACAGAGCCATTTACCACTATCTGCTGCGGCCAGTCCTTCTCCGGGAACAGGGCCGTGTGATTTAGCACAAAAAATGTGAGATGGTTTGGTATCAAGTCGCGCCCAGAGTGCCTCGAGTCCACCGGATAAAAGTATGAAAACTCGGCCCTCATGCGCCTTGCTGCCAGAGTGACTCCAGGATAGTCCCTGCCTAAAAACACATAGTCTAAAAACTCGCCTGTCATCTCGTCTGGGGTTACGGTTTTGTCGTTGACAAACCTGGCAATGGTATAGTATGCCATGTATATCACAGAGTCTGACAGACTCTCTACAATCCAGTCCCTGTCCCACGGGAGCCTTGTTCCCATGCCGTGCTGCCTTGCGCACGCCCTCTCCCGGAGCCATCCCACCACATAGCGAAACTCGCCTGTTATCTCTGGCGGCAGTATCTCCATCGAGTCAAGGCACCTTGTTGCCTTTTCCTTCCACTGCGCGTCGCCATAGTTTAGAAACCACTGGTTTGAGAGTATCTTTACCACACACTCTGCGCCGCACCTGCACCGGACGGGGGCGTTTGTGAGCTCTAGCAAGACATCAGAACTGCCTGTCTCTGCAAGCCATGTCCCTATCTTCTCCTTTGCCTCTGAGACCTTTGATCCTGCAAATCTACCGCATGCCTCGCCGAGCACGCCGCCGTAAAACTCCTTGTTGTATATCTCTGATGTGGCCTCCTCCAGCTTGGGATCATTTTGGTCTTTGATGCCAAATTTTTCACACGCCTCTTGCGCCGGACACGTGCCATAACTCTCTGTATTGATTATGGATACCGGCTTTATGCCAGATGCCGTCTTGTGGCCTGATTTTTTCAGGTCTGCTAGCGCCTGAAAGTCAAAGGGGGCGTGGGCAGGAACTGACATTACAAGGCCGGTTCCTGTTTCTGGCTCTACAAACTCTGCCCCAAGTATTGGTACTGGCGCGCCGCCGTGCGGGCCGGTTGCGCTCATACCTGCAAGCTCTGATCCCGGGATCTCGCCATTGTATGATATTTTTTTGTCAAGAAACTCTAACTTGTGGGCGCACTCTGCAGAGACTATCCAGTCCTCGCCATCCACTGTGATCTTTTTGTACGTTATGTGTGGGTTTACCCACAGATTTGTCACGCCAAATATGGTCTCTGGTCTGAGTGTTGCTACCGGTACCACGTATCTGTCTGTCTGAAACTTTACCACAACATACTCTGTAAAGTCCGGCTCTACATCACCCATCGTGTCGTGCTGCGAGACGGGGTTCTCGTCGCTGGGACACCATCCTACAGGGTGCGAGCCCTGGATTATCAGGTTCTTGTCGCGCAGCGAGCTTATCTGCCACTCGATGAACTTTTGGTATGCGGGATCAATAGTGGTAAACTCGCGCCTCCAGTCTATCGAGTACCCCATCTCTATCATGCCTGTCTTTATCTCCTCGTGAAAATAATCTGCAATCTTTACCGGCTCTGCAAACGTACTAATCACATCCTCTGGAACCCCGAATATGTCGCGCAGCCCGGAGATTATCTCCTCGTCTCCGGCCTCGATTCTCCTTGCCATGCCAAGTATCGGGGTGCCCGTATAGTGAAAGCCCATGGGAAACAGCACATTGTATCCGCGCATCCTGTAGAATCTTGCATGGATGTCAGCTATCGTGTACGTCCTTCCGTGGCCTAGGTGCTGCGGCGAGTTTGGATACGGGTATGCCACAGTTATGAATTTTTTCTTCCTGTCATTGGGATCTGTCTCAAAGTCACAGTCCTCGCGCCATCTCTCCCTCCACTTTGCCTCTATCTTGGCCCACTCTACAGTCATGCGTCGCGCCGTCCTAGAATCATAGATCTTGCAGCATCTATTGCACTGGCTTTTTTAGATGTGTCCTTTCCACCGCCCTGGGCAAACTCTTTTCCACCGCCGCTAGAGCCTCCTAGTACTATTGCAATATCACGCGAAATGATTCGCGCGTCCATGCCTGACTCGCTGCCGCAGTATACGACGATGCGCACAGTAGTACCTGACTCAAAGATGCCACAGTACGCTGCCCCGGGATCACGTGATATCATCTTTTTGCCAAGGCTTGTATGAAAGAACTCGTCGTAATCATTCCCTGATGCAAGACACGCCTTGTTCTCTGACTCTATACCATCCACACTCCCGATAGTACCTGCCGCGGCGCGCTCTAGCAGCTCTGGAATCATACCTCGTGTCTTCTCCCTTGACTCGTCTCTCTTTTTTTGGAGCTGCTCTTTTTGTCTTGCATTCTCCTCATCTTTTTGTGATTCTACCTGCCGTCTTTTTACGTGCTCTGATGCAGCCGCGCCAGATACGAACTCGAGTCTGACTATTCCGTCCTGTATTCTCTTTGTGCGCGTGATCTTTATCTGCCCAATCTCACCTGTGCTCCTGACATGTGTTCCTCCACATGCCTCCACATCTGCATCACGTATGGATACAATCCGGACTGACTTTACCGGCACGACTCCCCCCTGGTATATGCTAAATCCATATTTTTGCTCGGCTGCACCCCTCTCAAAGTACTGTATGGTGACGGGAAGATTGTCCCTTATCATCTTGTTTGCCGCATCCTCTATCTGCTGCACCTGTACGGTGGTAAGTGACGAATGGTGCGTAATGTCAAGCCTTGCGTGGTCATGGTCTTTAAATGCAGAGTGCTGCCAGACCCATGATCCCAGTATTGCTCGCGAGGAGGCATTTAGTATGTGGGTGCTTGTGTGGTTTTTTGTAATGCCGTCCCTTCTTGCTGTATCTATCACACATGAGACAGTGTCGCCTTTTTTTGGAGTGGTGCCGCGCAGCTTGTGCACTATGACTCCTGCATGTTTTTCAACGTCTACTACGTCGCATCCTGCAATGCTCCCATGGTCTGGCTCCTGTCCGCCGCCGCGCGCATAAAACGAGGTCCTGTCAAGTATTACACAGTCATCAATAACGCGCAGCACCTGCGCGTCAAACTCTGCCGGGTCGTCGCCATAAAAGAGCATCTCTGTCTCTGGTATTCCGTCAAGTAGAAGATCTGATACCCCCTTTTTCTTCTCTGACTGGTGCAGCTCTGAGAGCTTGGAATAAAATGTAGAGGGGATCTCTTGTATTGCGCCAACCTCCCTTAGATACTCGGGGGTTATGCCGTCTGACTCGTAAAGTGTGACTAGTTCGTCTACTGTGGGATTTTGTATTCTTTGGGCCTTTTTTCTCATCTGCTGGCGGGACTCGCCGTACCTTGACTCCTCTATCTCTAGTATCTCCTTTACGTCGTCTCTTTTTGAGTCAAGCTCGGGGTACGTATCGCAGAGATAGTCAATGTGCGCATCTACGAGCTCCCCCATGTCTATATCTACATCAAGGCGGCCGGCAGTACCAATTATTCTGCGCAGCATCATCCTCAGGTTGTATCCGCCGCCGACGTTACTTGGGAGTGCCCCATCAGCTATAGCAAAGATGAGTGTGCGCAGGTGATCTGCTATCAGGTACGCCCCCTCAAGCCTAGTGATCATGCGGTTCTGCCGTTCATCAGAGATGCCTGCCGCCTTTTTTGCCCGGCGCCGCACCTCGTTTAGGTCGTGTCTATCAAGTCTCTTTGCAACCTCTGTAAAGTATATGCGCAAGACCTCTGAATCCATGTCTATTCCCATCTTTCCAAGCAGCATTTCGTTGACGGGCCCAAAGCAGCAGTCATATGCGGTAGGAGTGCCGTTTGTTATCCAGGCAAACCTCTCAAGGCCTGCGCCCATGTCAATTATTCTCTGATCCAGCGTGGTGTGCCTTCCAAGCTCACCTTGAAACTCTGTAAATACCGCATTTCCAAGCTCAAGACCCCTTACAAAATACTCTAGTGACGGTCCAAACGAGCCGCCGCCTGCCCAGACATCCTCTACAAAGACTACCTCTTCTTGCCTGATTCCAAACTGCTCAGTTACCAGCTTGTAGTCAAGCTCTACACATCTGTCCTTCCAGTATCCTTCCGAGTCTGCAATGCTGTGCTGACCGATCATGCAAAAGCTCGAAAAGTGTCTTCCTGTAACGCCGACGTTCTCAAGATCCTTAAAGCGCAGACACGTCTGCGGAACGACTAGCGGGTTTGCCGGAAACTCAAATACCACCTTTGATCCCATTACCCTCTGAAAGTCAACTATTGATGCAATGGTAAAGTACAAGTCGTCGCGCCACCTGCACACGGTGGGATATCTTCCCACAGAGGTGTGCCCGTTTCTGACAAAGAACTCCTCGACTTGTTTCCATGCCTGCGTATAGTCAAACCTCTTGGATGTGGGGGGATCGCCGATAAACGAGTACGTGTCTTGCGCATCATCAGGACACTTGTCTCTAGATGCGTCAAGTGTCCAGAAGAACCTGCCGCACTCAGAGCAGGCCTTTCTGGCAAAGCCACGCTCCTCAAAGAGCCTGACCCTATAGTACCTGTCTGGATCTGCCGAGAACTCCCTTTGAATCTCACTCTTCAACGCTGAGGATTGCCGCAGCCCGTTATTAAGAACTGTCGATTAAATGCGCATGCTGTCAGACCATACAGACGGGGCCAGGCTACTTTGGACTGTATGCGTCTATCACATCCACCGGCAGCTCTCTGCCTATCTCGGAGAATATGGTAAAATCATGGTCGCGTGTGATCAGGGTAGCCCTTTTTTCGCGCGCCGCCTCTACTGCAGATGCAAGTATCCTCTCTCATACGAGTTTCTGGTATGATCTATGGATGCAG
>RHFD01000095.1 GCA_003724325.1 Nitrosopumilus sp. D6
ATTACGTGGCTGCTTTTGGTAAAGCTGGCACTAAGCAAGATAAAAAAAGAGCCAGCAGGAGCCTAGGACACCAAGAGTCTACCGATAGTCTCTTTTCTTTTTGTCTGTTCCCTCTATACTGCTGTGGCATTTTCTGCAAAAGATTGCAATGTTTTTCCACTAGGTATCATCTGATTTGTGGTTTTTATGGTGGATGGTCAGCTCTGAATTCTTTGCTCTTGCAGCAATGCCGCATTTCTTACATTTTGCGTCGAGTTTTTTCAAAATTGCTGTCTGATTGAAACGCCTTCTTACCATGTCTGAATAATTTAATCCTGATTTAGAATATAACTTGTCGTCTTTCTCTAGTTGAACCTATCACACATCATAAAACATAAATTGAAACACAGATCACTTCCAACTAATGCGACCGCTTCTTTTTGATGAAATGTACGAAGGAAAATCTAAAGAATTCAGGCAGCTGGGTTATCAGGCAATGAGCGTTAGAGAGCTCAGAGATATGGGATTACAAATCAAGCATGATTTTTCAATCATCAAGTACACCGATGAGAATAAAATGATCCTGCTTACCAGAGACAAGGAAAGTTATGGTGGATGCATGGAAAATCAAATTCCATGTGTTGAACTAGGTGAAAACCCATCCAATGATGATATAGCAGCCAAACTTGAAAAATTCAAAGATCTTCCCTGACAGTCTGATATTTAATCTCATGAATGAATCTTTGATCACGGATGAATTCAGGTCGCTTTGAGCACCCTTAGCAACTCTTCTCCGGGATCCAGATTCTTCCTACACCAATCAAGAAATGTTTAAAGGTCAGAACTTTACCCCTAATGATTATGCTTCTAGGAAAATGCCCTGTCTGTGGTAAAAAAGAAATCGAGCTGACTGCGCACCATGTCGTGGAAGCACCTCCAACTGAAAATGGCACTCCCAAAATTAATCTCTGTCAAGAATGCCACACCACACATGAAAAATATCGCAATTATCTCAGAGATGTATGCGGCATTAACATTGATAGAACAAAACATGGCCCATAGAAACTGCTTTATCATCACACACTCTTTGATGATTCATGGACTTTGAAGACAAGACCGTGCTGATCACCGGGGCATCATCGGGAATAGGCAGGCAGACTGCAATTGAATTTGCCAAACAGGGAGCAGACGTAATCCTGGCGGCAAGAAGAAAAGACAGGCTAGAGCAGCTCCAAGATGAGCTTGCCAAGTATGACACAACTATAATGGTATGCCAGTGCGATGTCTCAAAAAAAGATCACGTAAGAAACATGTCAGAGATAGTCCTTAAAAAATTTGGCTCCTTGGACATATTGGTAAATAATGCCGGTTTTGCGATATATGGCGCAGTGTCTGATCTCTCCATAGAGGACATTGAATCCCAAATGAACACAAACTATCTAGGCATGACATACTGCATCAAGAACTTTCTTCCCTCAATGCTGGAGAAAAAGTCCGGCCATATTGTAAATGTGGCCTCTGTTGCCGCAAGCTTTGGACTTCCCGGGATCGCCTCATACTGTGCCTCCAAGTTTGCAATGCTTGGATTCTCAGAAGGCCTACGACACGAGCTAGACGGAACGGGGGTGGGAGTTACAGTAGTCAGCCCGATAATGGTTCGGACTGATTTTTTTGATCATCCCTCGTTTGAAAAGATGCCCAGATACACGCCTGCATCTCTTAGCTCTCAGACTGTGGCGCGGGCCATTCTCAGGGCTGCAGCCTCCCCGCGCCTTGAGATCATAGTACCTAGCGTGGTGCGCGGCGCAGTATGGCTAAAACACACATTCCCATACCTCATAAATCCTGCACTGGCAAGACCGTTTAAAAAACAACTAGATTCAAGCTAGTCTTCTTTGACTATTTAATCAGAGCCGACATCTAGCAGATCCAGTGACTTTAACTCGAACTGGTAAATGGCGCTCATCTCCATGTCCTTTTCTGTTGCAAGATATTCCGTGACCTCTTTACTCAATGGCGCCACCATTTGCTCAAAGACAAACTCGTAGACTTCACCTTTTTCCAGATCTCCCATCTTGATCTTTTTTGGCACCCCCATCTCAATTATGTGGCGCCCATCCTCCACAGGATCATACAGCTGCGCTTCGATCTTGCCGTCCTGCTCGTATAATTCCAGAATATATCCCGTCTTTTTCATCTCTGTGGGTTTGCCAAACTTGGCATTTTGAATCTCTTTTGATACCCAGTCTGGAATCTCTTCTTTCTTTTTTACCATGGCTATTCTGCTTCCTGCTTTTCTTTTTTGCTCTTTTGCCACCACTCTAGATAGTCGTCTTGCTTGTCCTCCCTGGTCTTTTCCCTCTGGTTCAGCCTGTACCTAATGTCAGATACCTGCTCCCTAGTAGCGTACAGCCCGCACCTCTTGCAGATAAAGTGCTTTGTGGAAGTGTCCATCTTCATGGGAATGTCAATCTCATCAAAGAGCTTGAACAAGTCGTCTCTACCCCTGTCCTCTTCTAGAGTCTCGGCCTCGTATTTTGCCTGAATCTTCTTTTTCTCCCTTGATGCGCATTCTGGACAGTTTGGCAACTAGATTCCTGCCCTGATTTTTTCTTTAAAAGCGTTCCCACATTAGGCACTGTAAACTTGACAGATTCTAGGCATGAGGGGAAACAGGGATCTCTAGATTTGGCCTTGTAAAAAATGGGTGTAGTCAATTATTAAAATATCCGGTAGAAAGTCAATGACAGGTTTTGTATTGCCTATTTTTAAGAGCCAAAATGATCTAGGCACGCAAACCTGGAACACATACCCATCTAACCGTACTATCTGGCACGCAGATTTTCTCATCATCCCTTGCGGTCCGTTCGCCCATCGACATACCGCATGCCAGACAAACCTAAATCCTGCAAATATTGTATTATCTCTTTTCCTCTAATTCTTCTGCTACAATGCGCGCCGTGTTCTCTGCCCCGTCTGCGGCAAAATTCCCTGAAAATTCAGCCAGACCTTCCTCAAATCTGGCATAATTCGCCCTGATTCTAGATATGGCCTCTACTGTCTGCCCTGCATTTGCTGCCAGTACTCCCAGACTCTTCTCTTCTGCCCACCTGATGTTGTTTGTATGCTCGTCATATATGGGCATCCCGATGACAGGCTTTCCTTTACCCATTATCTCACCCATTACCGTATGTGATCCATTCACTACTGCATACTTGCACTGCCGTATCACCGAATCCTTTTCGTGCTCGGAGAGAAATCCCACATCAATTTGCACCCAGTCTGTCTTTTTCTCAAGCGCCTCTGCTATCTGGTATTTTTTTCCGTCCGTACCAGTTACACAGTCGATCCCGGGATCATCTCTTGCATGAGATATGATCCTCTTTTCATTTTTCATCTCGTCCCTACAAAACACATCGCTGTACCTGCTTCCGGTGCCATCGTTTGTAGACTTGTTCCCGGTCCTCATCCAGTAGCCAAAGTCCTCATTATTAATGAGTCTCTCAAGGTCTGACTCTGCCGCATCCGGGGGCTTTTTACCTGCAAAGTATCCTACATAGGTGACCTTTTCTTCTGCCTCTTTTGTAAAGTTGAGGTTGTACTCACATACAGTGTACGGGGGTGGAGAGTCTGCAACTAGAATCCTTGATGCCTTTGCGATCTGCTTTGATATGAACACAAGTGATGGATACAGGTATGCCCTAGTGCTGTAAAGCTTGGGCCTGAACTGGTTTGTAACAAACAAGCTTGTAATGCCACGGTTTTTTGCAAGCACGTTTGATCCCATGTCCCCGTCATTAATCACCAGATCAAACATCTCCCTGTTGTAGAGTCTGCTCTCCTCCCGGAGATATTCTGCAATCTGCCTTACCAGTGGCGGGTTTTTTGATACAGGTAGCAGCAGGTTCATCAATGACATTGATACACTAGGTCCAAACCTGCCGTCTATGGGAGTCGGCATCAGAATCTCATGAATCCGCTCCCTCTGGTCTGGAAACTTTTTGAGCAGCTTTTCATACACATGATCCTTGCTTGAAAGATGAATCTCATACGCGTCTCCCATCTCTTCATTTAGCCTCATCATCCGGGAATAGTGGCCTCCCCCCCACGGATAGATAAACTCGCCTATCTTAAACACAATACCTGCATCAGATCGGCCGTTTAAATTCCCAATGATTCCTATTTGAGCGAGTCAAGTATGTCATGAACGTTGTTTGGCCCCGTCCTGACAGTCACGCTATTTCTTGTACCGACAGCATCCCTGACTGCCTTTTGTGAAAAAGTGTCAGTCCCCCTAAAAGTCATACCGGCCATCTTTTCAAGTCTTGCAATGCCGCGCTCTAGTCCCATCTCCCTTGCCCCCTCAAAGAGCCCGTCATCTACTCCTGCCAGCGGAACTATGGGGACACGGCCCGATTCAAAGACGCGCCTAGAAACTTTTTCGATGAATCCCGTCGGAAGTACAAGTGGCGAGAGCGCAAGCGATACATATCTCTCCTCGTACTGTAGCATTATCTCTAGTATTATCTGCACATATGCAAGATAACTGCCTGACTGCCTTGCCACCCGGTAAAAGTCAATCTCTACATTCTCACGTACCAGCCTCGGAATTATCTGGTTTACCGCCCGGACCAATCCCACAAGCTCTGATTCACTCCTGTAGCATATTATAATCCTGACATCATACCCCTGCCTTATCATCTCATAACACGAGACGGCAGACATCTCGTCATATATGGCGCATACTGCCTTTTGAGTCTGCGACTTGTGCGGAACTCCGCCCCTGCCTTTGTCCAAAAAGATGCAGACATATGCGCCCGTTTTTGTGACGTGCGCATATAGCAGCTTGTCATGATTTTGCTCTGTTCCCGGACGCGCCCCGAGCTTTGATTTCTTCTCAATTATCTCTGATGTTGCGGCAATCTCTGCATCCTTTGCGACAAACCCCTTCAAAGAGCCATCCACCTTTACTAGAAACCTCTCTCCCTTTAATAGCAGGCTCCCTCCGACTTTTGCGATCCCCGAAACAATACTTGAAAAGTCACCTTTTGTGCGCCTGGCAATTGCGACCTTTTCTATTCCAAACAGCAGATTGACAGCAGATGATGCAAACACGGGATCCCCGGCATCAATAAGTATCACGTCGCCGTCGCGCCTGACGGATTTGAACTGCTGGCCCCTTGTGCGGAGAATCATCTTTATGTTGAGAACCAGCTGCGGAATCTTGTTTCTGGCAAACACGGTAGGAAATACTACCACGCATGATTCATCCATGCTTGTCATCAAGTCCACTTGTTTATAATTCAGGGCAGCACGGGTAATCAATATATGACAAACTGCCCAAGCCAGTGCGTGGTAAAATTCACGCACGAGCAGGTAGCTGATCTCAACTCCAAGATAGGTACGGCCAAAGAGGCGCTCAGATGGGCCTCTGAGAACCTCCATCCAAGGGTTGCAAAGGCGTCAAGCTTTGGAGCAGAAGACGCCGTAGTCATGGACATGATGATGGGAATAAACCCAGGATTCAGATTCTTTACGCTTGACACGGGAAGGCTCCCACAAGAGACATACGACATCATTGACGTGGTGAGAAAAAAATACAACACCACAGTCGAGGTTTTATTCCCGGATGCAAAAAAAGTAGAAGAGATGGTTCAAAAAAAGGGGATGAATCTGTTTTATGAGAGCGTGGAGAATAGAAAACTGTGCTGTGAGATCCGCAAGGTCCATCCGATAAACCGCATGCTTGGAACACTTGACGGCTGGATAACCGGACTGCGGCGCGACCAGACCAAAACAAGAGAGAATGCGCAGATATTCCAGCTTGACTCTGGACACGGCGGCATACTAAAGATAAATCCGATAATTGACTGGACCTGGCAGCAGGTACTGGACCATATCAAAGAGCATGACCTGCCATATAACAGCCTCATCGACAAGGGATACACGAGCATTGGATGCGAGCCTTGCACCAGACCGATAAAACCCGGCGAAGATCTCCGGGCCGGAAGGTGGTGGTGGGAGCAGGACAACAAAGAGTGTGGGCTTCATATAGAGCCCAAGTAGAGTCTCATGCATGCCAGATACAATCAAGCCACACGGTGGAAGACTAGTAGACAGAGCCTCAAAGACGGATCCTGCCGGGTTATTCTCTGTTACAATCAGCGAAGATCTTGCAAATGATGTTGAAAACATTGCAGATGGAATCTTTAGCCCTCTTGAGGGATTTTTGGGACAAGAAGACTTTGAGAGCGTGGTGTCTCGGGGGCGCCTCGCAGGAGGACTGCCCTGGACTATTCCCATAATACTTGATGTAGACGAGCAGACTGCATTAAAAATAAAAGAGGCAGGCGATGTGCTGTTGCAGAATCCAGCCGGAACAGGCGTTGCAATACTGCACGCAGAAGAGACGTACGCGTTTGAAAAGACAAGGACTGCCCAGGGCATCTATGGCACCACTGATGCGTCACATCCGGGGGTTGCAAAGACCCTCTCCATGAAGGATCATCTAGTAGGAGGCCGCATCGACTATCTCCAGAGGCCTGCTAGTGCCGAGATAAGAAGATACAGGCTCACTCCCACGCAGACCAGGGAGGCATTTGCAGAGGCAGGCTGGAAGACAATCTGCGCGTTTCAGACAAGAAACCCGCCGCATGTGGCCCACGAAATGCTTCAAAAGACATCCATTACCACCCGGGACGGTGTCTTTGTGAATCCGATCATCGGCAGGAAAAAACCCGGCGACTTTGTCGACGAGGTGATTGTAAAGTGCTATGAAGTAATGATTGCAAACTATTACCCGGAGAATAGGTGCCGCCTCGGAACACTGCACACGGAGATGAAGTATGCAGGTCCAAAGGAGGCAATACACCATGCAATCATGAGGCAGAACTATGGATGTACCCATATAATTATTGGGCGCGACCATGCAGGAGTCGGCAAGTTCTACGATCCGTTTGCAGCGCAAAAAATATTCGCAGACTATTCGGATCTGGAGATTGCGCCGGTATTTTTTCCGGCGTTCTTTTACTGTAATGAATGCCTTACATACACGACTCCAAAGGCGTGCCCACATGATGACAAGTCAAAGGAGCAGATCAGCGGCACGGCGCTCCGGGAGATGATCAAAAACGGCCAAGCTCCCTCAAAATACATACTGCGGCCCGAGGTGGCTCGTGTAATTCTGGATCATCCAAAGCCGTTTGTAGACTAGGTATTTATTCAATTAACAAGGCCTGTATCTTGTGAAGTGGCTCATCGTAATCCTGCTTGCAGTGTCTGCGCCCCTTGCATTCGCGCAGGGACAGATAAACCCCTCACTTTTAATCGACACAGTCGAGATTCCAGCAGACGAATTCAACACCGTGCTGCGCGAGGCGCCGGTGCGCCAGATAGACAGAATACATGCAGTAAGCTGGCAGGTGACCCTTGATAACAATTTAAACTTTGCAAACCCCAATGGTATCTCTGTATTCCGCATATATGACGCCGAGTCAATCGACGAGTTCATCGAGGTGGGAATGGGTGCGCAGCCTAACTACAAGTTCTGGGTGGCCGTGCAGACGCCCAAGGAGGGATATGTCGTGATTCATCGCGACTTTGAGCGCGGCTGGTATCCGCAGACAAAGTCCATCATATCATATACGGACAGGGCAGGACTGACTGTAAACAATGGGGCCCGTATAGTGGTTACAAACTTGGACATAGGCGTCTTTGCCATTGCGTCTTATTCTGTTCACGGCCTCGAGTCCTCGACTGACCCTCCCTCGGTAAACTCTGGTAGCATGATTGTAGAATTTCTCTCCGGCGATCCGGCAAAAAATATCTTTTCACTGTACCCGTTTTACATTGCCGCCGCAGTGGGAGCAATAGTGGGATTTTTGTTCATCACAAAAAAGCGGACGTGACTATACACGCCTGATCATGTCTTTTGCTTTTGTATCAAGCACTACCTGTCTGCCAGTCTCTAGCGATGCAAACTCTTCTTCTGATATTATTAGTGGAATGCCTGCGAAGGCGCAACCGGTAGCTACTGTGAGATCTGCCTTTTTGCACACCATTGCAAGCGGGGCCGAGCCGTTTGATTTTATCGAATATATGGTGTACGCGCCCACACTACTACCTATCCCGGATGGAAACGCAAGAATCATGCCGCGGACTGACCTGCCAAACAGCTCGTGACTCTTATCCTCAATCACGCCGGATTCCTTGTTTACAGTTCCCAGAAAGTTGATTGGCGCATCTGACTTTAACACCATCCCCTCTGCCATTCCCTGAACTAGTACCTTGCTCAGTCTGTCTCATCCCTTATTATCTGCGAGAGCGGCTTTAGGTTTACTCCCACGCCGTTTGAGTTCTTTAGATAAAACGCGCCCTTTATGCTGTTTGTAGTAACAGAGTCTATCTTGTCACTACTTATCAGCGGCGTGAGACATGTGCAGCAGTCTGCAAGTATCTCACACCCGGCGCCCTCGAGCTTTGCACAGTCCCCTGCGGCCTGCTCCTTTACTGTCCTCGGGCAAAATACCATGCATCTCTTTTTAAAAGAGCGCCCCTTGAGCATTGCTACAAGATCTGAGATCTCTTCTGCTCCAAGCTGGGGGCTTCCAAGCGTAATTATGTCGCCCCTGTCTGCCGTATTTAGCTCATCATGTATCTTTTGCGCCTCCCTCTCATCAAAGTCCACCTTTTCACACGAGCTGTCTTCTTCAAAGAGAAATTTTGCGCACGTGCCAGATGTGCCCATGCCGCCGCACATGGCCTTGCACTGTCGTTTATCCATGCTGCCAAGCCCTGACACATTGACAGACGTGTCGCCTACTTTTCCTGCAAAGTATCCCAGCATCCCGTATGTGAGTTCGTCAGGACTATCCACCTTCATCCTAATGGTGATATTTGGCGAGTCCTCCTTTCTCAGCGATGAGTAGGGACTCTTGCCGGTAATCGCGCTTGCAAGGGCGCTAAACGAGCTCTCCTTGTTTGTCCGGAGGCCGTCATACGAGTTTGCATGAATTGCAGCATTGCTCTCTGCAAATGCCACCTGCGTTCCCTTTTCTGGCATATCAAATATCTCATATGGGATGCATGAAAATGACGGCGTCACGCCCATTGTCTGGTACGAGTTCTTTATGGAGATCTGCTTTGATACAAAGTTCTCATCAAGCCCGTACCTTGAGACGCTGTCTGCATCAAAGCCCATCGGATTCAGCGTAGTCCTTACCTTTACGCGCGCACTCTTGCTTAGCTCTGCCAAAAGTTGCTCGCCTGCATCGCCGATCGTATTATAGTTGACGCCGGACAGATGAGCCCACTCTATGGAAACAAGATTCTCTGCATCTGTCGCCTCGCCTGTAGCAACTAGTATGCGATATGCAGTCTGCATCATCTCGCCGTATTCGCCTGCTAGCGCGCACTCTTCTTCCCTTGAGAGCTCCATGGACTAATATGACACTATTACAGATATTAACACTTGTGCCATTATTACTCTCATGAAGGCGATTCTTCAGGGCATGATAAACACGATGAACTCGGTAAAGCCACCACGGATGACTGCCCTCCGCGAGCTTCACGAGGCAGAGACGGGAGGCCCCTTTAGCATTCTCATAGGAACCATCCTCTCTGCACGGACTAAAGATGAGAACACTGCAAAGGTGGTAAAGGTGTTATTCTCAAGATACAAAAACTCTAGAGCCCTTGCAGGCGCCAAGGTAAGAGACGTTGAAAAGATAATAAAATCCGTCGGATTCTACCACGTAAAATCAAAAAGAATAATCCAGGTCGCAAAGATAATCAATACAAAGTACGGCGGCAAGGTGCCTGAAGACATTGACTCGCTGACGTCTCTTCCCGGGGTGGGAAGAAAGACTGCCAACTGTGTCTTGGTGTACGCCTTTGAAAAGCCTGCAATCCCCGTGGACATACACGTGCACAGGATCTCAAACCGGCTCGGACTCGTAGATACAAAGACGCCAGAGGACACAGAGCAGGAACTGATGAGAATAATTCCCAAAAAGTACTGGCTGGAGATTAATGATACTTTTGTAATGTACGGACAGAACATCTGCAAGCCCATATCTCCCATGTGTAATGTGTGCAAGATCAGGAGAAAATGCAGTCATTATGCCAAGACGAGCTCTACAAGGTAGCCTCGCTTTAATAAAAAAAGAATGACTTTCGTCCCGCTATTCAAATGTTGAAGTAGTGGATTGGGACGAAAGCCCGGTTGAGGATGGTACAGACGGGAATTTGTCCCCTATCTGCTGCTCTGCTACTGCAGATGCCTCTTGGAGAATCTTTTCAGTCTCTTCGTTTGAGACGTCAGACTCCATGTTAAACGAGTCCCCTGCGAGTGAATCCACCATGAGCCCATTGAGTGTCTGGGTCATAGTATTCAGCTCCGAGTCGGCTTCAGGCATGAACCTTCCTAGCGATGATTTTAGTCCCTTCATCGTAGACATTGCCGGTCCTATTGCCACCATTGCATCACCTAGATCATGAATGGTTGTAAGCCTCAACTGGACTTGCTCCAATGACATTCTTGCGTTGCCTAGCATTTTTGTAACTTTGCGAATCTCAGCCAGCTCGTTGGATAGAACCTTGCTGGTGCTGGTGTCGTGCTGCTGCATGGCCGTAACGACCCGCTGAAAGAGTTGTGCGTCTCTCTCATGTAGCTTTCCCAGCATCGAGTCCATCTTTGAGATCTGAACCTGCAGTTTGTTGACTGCGGTCTGGATCCGGGGCTTTAGTGCCCCCTGTGGCTTGACTGCTTCGCGAAGTTTGCCAGTTACACTCTGAGTCTCTTGACGAGCCCAGGTCTTGTCGAAGTTTGGCATGATGGGTGGTTTAGAAGTTTAGTCTTAATGGACGGTGTGCATTTAGATCAACTTTGGGCTAAATTTAGCTAACAAACTATATGCCCGAAATCGTGCCTGCAGTATGTGGCCAAGATTGCCGTGTTTGATTCAGGTCTCGGCTCGCTGTCTGTAATCCGGGCCATCCAAAAACAGGGTAGATTCAAAATCATCTATCTTGCAGACCAAAAAAACTATCCGTACGGCCTCAAGTCTAGAGCAGAGCTTGATAGAATCGTGCGATCTACTATCCGGGCGCTCCGGGAGCGGTTCTCACCTGATGTGATAGTAGTGGCATCAAACACGCCGGGTCTGATGCTGGAGATCCGGGGTCAGAAGATAGTGAGTGTCAGGCCGCCGCTTGCAGACGCGCTGGCAGTCTCTGCTACGGGAAACATTGCAATTCTCGGTACAAGATCTGCGATAAAAAGCAGGGGTCTCTCCAGGTACATTGCCAGAAAAAAGCTCTCCGGATGGCACAAATTTTACCGCATTGACGGATCCGGCCTAGTTGATCTTGTGGAATCGGGAAAATTTCTCACAGACAGGGGACGCTGCAGCAAGATAATCAGACAAACACTTGATCCCATTTTATCTAAAAACTCGATTGACACGATAATACTTGCTAGTACCCATCTTCCGCTTTTGCTGCCGTTGCTTGCAGATGTGTTTCCTGCAGTAAGGTTTGTGGATCCCGGGGAATCTGTTGCAAAAAAGGTCCGCAGCATGGTAGATGACTCTCAAAGAAACTCGCTTTGCATATTTACAACCGGCAGCCCCGCAAAGATGCAAAAAACACTTGCAAGGCTGGGAGTCAGAAACAAGGTGTCATTTTTTTCTGCGTGACCTATACCCGTGACTGAACTCCTTGTCATACAGTCTCGAGTATTCGTATTTCCCTGGCTTTATCACGTCGCCGATAATCACTATTGCAGTTCTTGTAATTCCTTCATCTGAGACTTTTTTTGCAATATTTTCAAGCGTTCCGATAATTATTTTTTGATCCTTTCTGCTTGCCATGTATACGACTGCCACAGGAGTCGTCTTTTTGTAGCCGCCTGCCACTGCCTCTTTTGCAAGCTTTGATACGAGATGCACGCTCAAATAAAATACCATCGTCGCCTTGTGCCTTGCAAGCTCGGAGATCTTTTCGCGCTTTGGAACCTTTGTCCGGGACTCGGCCCTTGTGATGATTATTGTCTGTGTGACTCCGGGAAGTGTCAGCTGCGTCCCAAGGGCTGCCGCCGAGGCCAGAAATGCAGTCACTCCGGGTACTACTTGTGACTCGACTCCCTCCTTTTCCAAGGCATCTATCTGCTCCCTAATGGCGCCATAAATTGACGGATCTCCGTCATGCAGCCTCACTACCAGCCTGCCCTTTTTTGCATTCTTGTGTAATATCTCAAAGATCTCCTCCCTGACAAGCCTTGATGCATCATGCTTTTTTCCGTTCTTGCACATCTTGAGCACCTGCTCTGGGATCAGCGAGCCCGAATACACCAGTACGTCTGCCTTTTGTACTAGTTTTTTCGCCTTTACTGTGATCAGCTCTGGATCTCCGGGCCCGCACCCGACAAAGAACACCTTAGACACGCTTTACCACCAGTATGGAAAAGTACTTTGATGCAAGTGTCCCGTTATTGGCATCGCCTAGTGTCGTCTTTCTTATTATCTCGTTTTTGGTCCCGAGATCCTGCCCTATTGCAAACACAGAGTTATCGGGAAATCCCGCCTCCTTTAGCACATCTATTACCTGGTCAAAGTATCTGCCATCTTTTAGAAACACCATTGACTCGGAGTTTTTTGCAATCTCTTTTACGCTAGAGAGGTCATAGCACGACGGGATTATGGCGACTTTTTCTGCCCCCTCTGCAATACTGACTCCTATCTTTGATGCAAACGCAAACATGGATACTATTCCCGGGATCACACTAATGTCCATCTCGGGGTACTGCTCCCTGAGGTGTCTGTGCATGTAAATCCATGTGCTGTAAAGGTACGGGTCACCGACTGTCAGATATATGACGTTTTTACCCGACAGCACCTCCTCTGCCATTAGCTGGGCGTTGCGCCTCCACGTGTCCTCTAACACATCCCGGTCCTTTGTCATTGGAAATATCAGCTTTACAATCTTTTGTCTTTTGGACTCGTCAATCAGGGACGAGACGCATGAGAGCGCAATGCTGGGTCTGTCCTCTGCAGAGGCAGGACACATGATTACATCTGCGCTTCCAATGGCTTTTGCAGCCTTTACTGTGAGCAGTTCCGGATCCCCCGGACCCACTCCTATTCCAACTAGTCTGGACATGCCATTGATGTCTCTGCTCCCAATTAAAAAGCTAGGATTACACCCTAGTGGCTGATATTATCGTAACCGGGTTCCGCGCAAGCATCATGGTTCCAGTGCTCGTCTTTTTGCTCTTTGAGACAGTCACCTGTGTTATATCCACAGAGTCAAACTGCAGCTCTTTTAATTCCTGCAGCACTGCATGCAGGGTCTCAATCAGTATGGTGCCAATCACGATTCTTCTGCCCGGCCTCAGCTTGTCCTGGCACAGTCTGACTATCCCTGCAGTATCGCCTCCCGTACCTCCTACAAATATGGCATCTGCCATGTCTAGTTCTTTAATACACTTGAGCGCATCGCCGTGCACAAGTGATACATTTGTGAGTCCAAATTTTTCTACATTTTTTCTTGTAAGTGATATGGCATTGTCGTCCCTGTCTATTGCAATCACCCTGCCTGACTCTGCCTGCAGGCCAGCCTCTACTGATATGGATCCGCTTCCACATCCCACGTCATATATCGTGTATCCTGGACGCAACCGGGCCTTGCTTATCTGGACTGCCCTTACCTCTTCTTTTGTTATGGGAACCTTGTCTGCGCGCTCAAAGAGCTCGTCGGGAATACCCGGCGTCTTGAAATCCCACAAATCACGAGACGTTGATCCCACTTGAAACACTGCCTGCATTTGCCAGAGTATACGTCACAATCCATGTAAACAGATACAAAAAGACATAGCTACCTATTGCCTGTGTTACAATCTTTTTCCTGTCAGAAGGCGGCAGCTGCATCCTCATGTTCTTTGCGACTAGTATGGTTCCAAAGAACACTATTATCATGAATGCTATCGACGCCCACCTCCTCTCCTCTCCTTCTATATCATCAAAGATGAGCGTGGCAGCCGCGCCCGCAATTACTGCAAGCACTACGCGCATCCAGAACAGGCGGTTTAGCTTTCTGTTCTTTTCATTGCTTTCTGCAGAGCTTATCGGGGGTTCTGTAGGGGGAGTCTGCGCCTCTGTCTCTGGCGCCTGCACATCAGGAACCTCTGCAAAAGGCTCTTTTTTGCCGTCGGGATCGGCAGTTGGAGCCGATTTTTTCTTTTTGAATCTAGCCAAGTAAATTTCTAGCGTGTCTCCACCAAGCCTTGTTTAAAATCTTTGGCAATTGGCAATAGCAAGAGTATAATCTCAGGCAGATAATCCGGACTTATGGCACTTGCAGGCATCGAGCTGCGCTATCTAGTGGATCACATTACCGAGCAGGCTCGGGACTATTACGTGAGCAATATCTACGGGGTGGATAAGAACAGCATCCTCTTCAAGTTACACCACACGCAAAAGGAGGATCTATTCATGATGATCTCCACATCCGGGGTGTGGCTGACTGGCGTAAAGGTAGAGCAGACAGAGCCAAACAAACTGCTCAAGAGGTTGAGGGGTGACCTGCTCAGACTCCGGCTCAAAAAAATAGAACAAAAGGGCACAGAAAGAATTGCCTATTTTACATTTGAGGGGTTTGAAAAAGAGTTTGTAGTAGTAGCAGAGTTCTTTGGAGACGGCAACATACTTGTATGCAACAATGAGATGAAGATTCTTGCCTTGCAGCACTCTATTGATGTAAGACACAGAAAGCTCGGTGTGGGACTCGCGTACTCTCCACCTCCTGCAAGCGAGACGGACATTTTAAAACTTGCAGAGCGCGACTTTGATCTGCTTGCATCATCTGATATCTCGTCTGCAAAATGGCTGGGAAGAAACATGGGTCTTCCAAAAAAATACGTAGAGGGAATATTTGGGATTGCGCAGATAGATCCCAAAACTATAGGGCGCGACCTGAATCCCGAACAGGTTGCAAAAATATACAAAACTACAAAAAAAATAATAGATGACGTGGTATCGGGAAATCACGACGCTGCCATTATAGAATCAGACGTGTTGCCGGTAAGGCTTGCAGAGCAGTGTGTTGCAGTTCCAAGCTTTATGGAGGGATTGGACAGAATATTTACAAGTGGGATAGTGGAGCGGGGAAGATCAATCCGATCCGGAGAATCAGAAAAAGTCATCGAGGAGCTGCAGACCCGGCTTGACGAGCAGCAAAAGGCAATAGGAACGGTAAAGGCAAAATCTGACTCGATATCCCGGGTTGCAAACTCGTTATATGAAATGGTCTCGCGCGGAATCACCTCCATTTCTGACGAGTCCGCGCAGGAGATTCTCGCCATTAACGGGGCCCGTCTTGCGACTGAAAAAGGCATTCAACTATTACTCGTACACGACGAAAAGATAAAGATAAACCCCGACTCGCCGCTACAGTCTCTGGCATCGGTACTCTTTGATGCGGCAAAGCGCCAGTCGGGGGCTACCAAATCCATCGAGGCAGCAGTCATCAGGACCCAGAAAAAACTAGAAGAGGCGCGCAGCAAGACAGAGGCTCAGATGCGGCTTGCTGCAGTGTCGCACATACGCAAGAAGAGCTGGTACGAGCGGTACAGATGGTTTCACACCTCTGATGGCATGCTTGCAATAGGCGGGCGCGACGCGCCATCAAACTCGGCCGTGGTGCGAAAGCACCTAGATGACAATGACAAGGTATTTCACGCAGACATATTTGGCTCGCCGTTTTTCATACTAAAGACGCAGAATCCCCCTATAACGAGTGTCAGCGAGGTGGCGCACGCGACTGTCTGCTTTAGCAGGGCATGGAGGGAGGGAATGTACGGTGTGAGCGCATACTGGGTCAATCCGGCGCAGGTCAGAAAGTCGGCGCCAAGCGGAGAGTTTCTTCCAAAGGGATCATTTAGCATAGAGGGGCAGAGAAATTTTATCAAGACAGAGACACTCCGTCTTGCCGTGGGGATAATCCCACACGGAGACGAGTACGTCCTGACGTGTGGGCCGCCGGTTCCGATCATGCGAGACTCTACATGCTATGCAATAATCGAGCCAAGCGGATCCGGCATGGCCGAGGCGGCAAAAAAGATCAAAATTGAGCTTGGAAAGCTTCAAGACGTTGCAAAGGATATGAGTATTGATGACTATATCCGCGTGCTTCCAGCCGGAAAAAGCCAGATAAAAGAGACAGGACGCGGCGGTGCCGGCTAGGGATACGCTATAAGGGTGGCAACAACAGAGTCAATCTCTGATATCTTGACTCTTTTTTGCTCCATACTATCCCTCATCCTAAGTGTAACTGTGTTGTCTTTTATGGTCTGATGATCAACTGTGATTGCAAGGGGAGCTCCTACTTCGTCAAGCCTCCGGTATCTGCGCCCTATTGCCCCGGAATGATCCAAAAAGGCATCGCATTTTTTGCGCAGCTGCAGGTATACCTCGTCAGTCTTTTCCTTGAGACCGTCCTTTTTTACAAGTGAAAGAACCCCTACATGCACAGGCGACAGGTAGGGTCTCAGCGACAGGACAGTCCTGTCGTTTTTTTCATCCCTTCTCAGGCTGTGCTCTAGTATAGTGTACAGACTTCTGTCTATTCCCATCGAGATCTCAAAGACATGGGGAAGCACTTTTTCTTCACCATCCATCACCTCGAATTTTTCGCCGCTTTTTTTTGCATGATTTAAAAGATCATAGTCAGACCTGTAATTGCACGCGACTAGCTCTAGCCATCCGGTACTAGTCTCCACTTCAAAATCAAACGCGACATCTGCATAAAACGCCTTTTCCTTTTCCCCGAGTCTTCTAAACCTGCTCTTTCTGATATCTATACCGGTCTTTTCATAAAACTCTGCAAGCAGGCCCAGATAGTAGGCGACAAACTTGTTTGGAATAATACCTGAATCAACTGCCTGACCGCATGTTATCAAGACGGGATCTGCTTCTGTCTGGATTCGTATGCTGGTATCTTGTATTTCTGAAAATCTGTCCACATCCCCGAGCCGAGACGGATTGCAAAACACCTCGATCTCTGCCTGGTAGAACTCTCTTAGGCGCAGCAGGCTCTGCCTCGGGGCTATCTCGTTTCTAAAGCTCTTGCCCACCTGGGCCACTCCGAGCGGAAGCCTTCCCCTCATCGTCTTGTAAAGTCTGGGAAAGTCTACAAATATAGACTGGCACGTCTCTGGCCTGAGATACGCCCCGACTCCCTCTGGCCCGATACCGACACCAAACATCATGTTGAATCTCTTGGCGCCTCCAAAACTGCCCTTGCATTTTGGGCATGCCATGCCCTTTTCTGATATTATCTTGTCAAACTCTGCTAGGTCGGCGCCCTCTGGAATATTCACTCCTGCAGTCTCTGCAATCATGCGGTCTGCACGGAACGTAGCGCCGCATTTTGTACATTTTATGATGGGGTCTGCAAAGTTCTCAAGATGGCCTGATGCCTCAAAGACGGACTCTGACATTATCTGCGAGCCGTCAATCTCCATCATTGCGTCCCTTCTTACAAGCTCCCTCCTCCACAGCTCGAGGAATTTATTCTTGAGGCCCACGCCAGAGGGCCCATACTCCCAGAATCCTGCCTGTGCATCTGCATACACTTCACAGCTGGGAAAGTAAAACCCGCGCTCAAGTGCCAGCTTTATTACGGATTCATAGTCCATCATCATATCTCCCAGATTGCAGAATAAATTTCTACGCCAGCTCCTTTGCCTTTCTAATGTTTGCAAAGTCGTCCCTCTCATCATCGATGGGCGTCTCTAGTATTACGGGAATCTTTTTTCTATTGGCAAGTTTTACCACTGCGGAGATTCCCTCCTCACCGATCTCGCCTAGTCCCAGATGATAGTGCCTGTCAAGATTGCACCCAAGCTCACCTTTTGCGTCATTGAGATGGATTATCTTTAGATTTTTCATTCCCACACACCTGTCAAACTCTGCAAACGTCTCCTCTACTTTTTTCTCAGTCCTCAGGTCATACCCGGATACAAATGCATGACACGTATCAAGACAGACTCCAAACTTTTCTGCCGGTTTGAGCTGTGCAAATATCTCGCCGAGCTGCTCAAAGTTAGAGCCGACAGAGTTCTTTTGTCCTGCAGTGTTCTCTAGTAGTATCATTACGTCGTTTTTGACGCGCCCGGCCTCTGAGAGCCCTCTTACCAGATTTTTTATCCCGGCCTCGTCTCCTGTTCCGAGATGACTGCCAAGATGCGTCACAAGATACGGTATTCCAAGCTGGGAGCATCTTTGTGTCTCGTCAATTAGTGTCTTGAGGGACTTTGCAAATCCGTCTTCTTTTGGAGTCGCAAGGTTGGGCAGATACGGCATGTGGGCGCATGTCGCAAACCTGTCAATGCCGCTAGTTGCAAGCTTTGATTTAAAGCTGGCAACGTCAGGCTTTGCAAGCTCTTTTGCATGCCAGCCCCTGGGATTTCTAGTAAATATCTGAAATGCAGAGCATTCTCTCTCCACTGCATTATCTACTGCCCTGTCAATTGATCCTGATATGGAAACATGACAGCCGATCTGCATACTGCTCTGCTGTCGCCGGACATAATTTAAATCAGTCCGGTCAATCAAACTTTTAAGTCCAATACGCGGACTGGTATTATGCTGATACTCGGGCAAGACGAATTTGCAAAGTATCCGTTTCTGGCAGACGCGGGCGAGTATCTCAAGGATAAGGGATTCACTCTAGAGCAGTTTGGAGTCGATCCGGATCTGAGACCTCTAATTGACAAGGCATTTGAGAGAATTCAGGCAGCAGCTGATGGGGCAATCTACAAGTCCGAGCTTGCAGACGGCAAGGTCACAAGTGAGGCGGCGCTTCCAAGGGAGGTCTTTTCATTTCTTCTAGCAATAGTACTGCTCAAGATGTGCGGTATGCGTACGCTGTTTAACAGGTTTGCGCTCGCAGAGGCGCGGCGCGCAGAAAAATATCTAGAGCGGGATCTGGGAAACATTGCAGACAAGTCAAGGGAGAATCTGGCAATTCGTATAATAGACGACTTGTTCTCTGTCCGCATCAAAAGAGACGGTGATGACTTTGAGATACCCGTGGCAGACTATCTAAAATATTCTGTCAACTTTTACGAGCGTGAGTGGAAGCTCATCAACCGGCGCGTATACGGAGGAATGGTGCACCTTACCCCGCACGAGACGATCAGGCTTTTGCGGGCAGAGCTTGGCGTGTATATCTCCTCAAAGATAACCCGCGCGCGAACACCGCAGATGATCCCGGGCTTTGAGGATCACGTAAATAGACTAGTAAATCTTGCCAAAAAGTTTAGCACGCCTGTGGTGTATACTGGCGAGTATCCGCCGTGCATAAAGCACGCAAT
>RHFD01000040.1 GCA_003724325.1 Nitrosopumilus sp. D6
GCCTGAGAGGCTGATTTTTTGTCCGGATATGTGGATATTATCATCGCCGGCTTCATAGTAAACGATAAATGACCGTGCCTTAAAAAAATTGGCAATCAGTTTGGAACTTGATTTTATCACCGAAAACTCGATAATCTACGTGCTGATCGGCTGGGTGGTGGCACTAGGAGTAGCCAAGGCTCTAAAGCTGGACAGATACGGACTAGAGATAAAGGCCTACAGCATGGTATACAAGAACAAGCAGGTCAACTCCATACTCTTGAGGATATTAAACCGGACAAGGAGAGGCATCAGAGTATTTGCAGATGTAAGCGTAGTAGCAGGGTTTTTGATGATGGGCTTTGCGTTCTGGTTTTTGCTAAACAACGTATCGAACTTTTTCATAGCAGAGACAGAGTTTGCAGAGCTGACTGTGCTGATCCCGGGAGTGACACTCACATCAGGTCCTGCAATTGCCTACTTTTTGCTGTCCATTCCCATCGTATTGGTGATTCATGAAGGAGCCCACGGGATAGTAGCAGCACTAGAAAAAATAAAGATACAGACTGGAGGCTTTGCTGTATTTGTTGCCTTGTTTGCCGGGTTTGTAGAGCCAGACGAGGAGGAGTTTAACAAGGCAAAAAAGATCTCGCGTATGAGGGTAATCGGGGCGGGCGCCACATCAAATGTGATCTTTGCGCTTGCGCTCGGAGTCATACTGCTTACAAATCCGCTATTTGCAATAGTCGTGCCAGAGCCGCTGCTCAGCGTGTTTTATGATCTGCCAGACGGTGTCTTGGTTATCTCGATAATAGAAGGGTCCGGAGCAGAGGCAGCAGGACTGCTTGCAAATGACATCATTACATCGATTAATGATGTGCGGATACTCAACCCGACTGATTTTCCCAGTCTGACTCCGGGGGAGACTGCAGACGTATCGGCTCTCAGGAGCGGCCAGGAGCTAGACTTTGACATCGAGGTGATGGCATCCCCAGACGATCCGGAGAAGGGGCTAGTCGGAATACTGCGGGACAACTCTTTTTCATACGTACCTGTAATGGACTTTATCAAGTGGGATGATCACAACGTGTCCACATTTTTATTGTGGTTGTGGATGATCTCGTTTTTCATCGGGATAATCAACATGCTACCATTGCCCATACTTGATGGCGGCAAGTTCATCCACATCATAATAGACAAGAGATTCTCAGACAAGGTGGTAACTGGTATAATGTGGGGGATTTACGCGTTTACGTTTGTCCTGTTCGGACTGAACATAGCCCTTTCATATGTAAAGTCCGGATGGTTTACCATATGACAAAGTGCGACATGTGCGAGAAAGAGGCCGCATATACTAGAAAATATTCCGGGCAGGGGTTGTGCTCTGGGTGTTTCTCCAATTCTATTGCAAGAAAGACTGCCAAGACCATCTCAAAATACAACATGATACGCAGCGGCGACTTGGTGGCAGTAGCAGTATCGGGTGGAAAGGACTCGCTTGCCCTGCTAAAGATAATGCATGAAATGTCTGCCTCGCATAACTTTGGCATAGTGGCAGTCACGATAGACGAGGGGATACAGGGGTACAGGGACGAGGCGCTGGGAATAGTCAGAGAGTTTTGTGATAATCTGGGAGTCAAATGTATGGTGTACTCGTATGCGGATCTCTTTGATATGACACTTGATGAGGCCTTGGTACTGAGGGGGGAAGAAAAAATGTCCTCATGTTCCATATGCGGCACGTTGCGGAGGCGCGCGCTAGATGTTGCCGCAAAAGACGTGGGTGCAGACGTGGTTGCCACGGGCCACAATCTAGATGACACCATACAGACATTCCTCATAAACATGCTGTCTGGCGATACGGAGAGAATTGGATGGATGGATCCCGGAGCGCAGACAAGTCATCCAAGTAGGATAAAGCCATTCTGTGAGATATACGAGGCTGAGATCGTGTTTTATGCATTTACAAATGATATTCCGTTCCAGTCAGAGCCGTGTCCGCACATGAACGAGGGGATAAGGACGGAGATTCGCGAGTTTTTCAACTCGCTTGAAGACAGGCATAGTGGGGCCAAGAACAGCCTGTATCAATCTGTACTCAAAATGTCCCGGATCGCGAGGAATTCAGGCCAAAAGGTAGGAACCGTATGTGGGAGGTGCGGCAGCAAGTGCACCGGAGAGGTGTGCTCTGTGTGCAGCACTGTATTGAGGCTCAAGGGTCAAACCTAATGCAAATATAACAAGCCGCGCACAGTAAAGAACGGTAGTAGGGAGGATCGGGGTGCCAGCCGTGCCCTGTTCTGAAACCGGCTATACGCGGAGATCAGTAACTGTTGGGTAAATCTCTAGATGGGTAATTCCCGCTTGGCGTGCGGAAATGAAATCAACGGCTTCTAAGACCGAACCGCCGAAAGGGACGAGGTCCGGGAGGGAGCAGTCCTAAGGTGGAGCATCCACGCTTCCTCGTCAACGTGGCGGATCTTGTACGCCTTGAAATGGGGCTATCTGCCTAGACTGGAACCAGCAGAGCTACTACCTTTATAATCAAAATACCACGCCATGCCATGCTTGCCCCATCAGGAAGAAGCTATAAGGATTTTAGGCAGCAGAACCCGGGATCGGCACTATTACTTGATTATATAAGAGAATTGTGCATGTCCCTTGGAGACAACGTCGTAGAGGATGTCAGGATGCACAGGGTGGTGTTTTGCAAATCTATGACGTTTAGATGGTTTGCAGACATTGAACCACAACAGGATCACATAATAATAAAGATACAAAAGAGCCGCAAGGAACAGGCGCAGATATTCCAAGTATCTGCCATCAAGCAGGTATCAGAGCTTGGCGATACATTCCGGGATGCGTACGAACAGATTCACTAGTATCTCACATCAAAGTCAGAAAATTCGTCTGTATATTTCTCATCATGTATGGTAATATTAGTAACCCTGGAATTTGCAGGACCTTTTCTAGACCATTCTATCACAGAGTCGATGCCATTCCTTTCTCCTTCAAGTACTGCCTCTACTCTTCCATCATCAAGGTTTCTGACCCAACCGCGCACATCATTCTTCACTGCAGTCACTTTTAGCATCTGACGAAAAAACACACCCTGCACCTTGCCTGTTACTAGTATTCTGGCGCGTACATTTGGCATAATATGATTATCTGCGTTCCTTGATTCGTGCCCTGCCGGTCTTGCGGGCAGCAATGCTTCCCACCTTTGCTCCCGGAGGCGCATCCCTAGACACTGTAGAGCTCTGACCCACATGCTGGTGGCGTCCTCCGCCGTGCGGGTGCACGTATGCAGCTTGGGCCACTCCGCGGACAATGGGATACTTTTTGCCCTTTGCCCTAAAGTTTCTCCACTTGCCGCCGGCGCTCATAAACGGCCTCTCGCCTGCTCCGCCTCCTGCAAGCGTGCCAATCATGGCCCTGTTCTTTGGGTTTAACGTGGTAAACTTGCCTGACGGCAGCTTTACAGTAACTCCCTCATCCCCGTGTGAGAATACAGTAGCGTTGCCGCCGGCTGACTTTACAATTGCCCCGCCGTCTCCAAAGTGTTTTTCAATGTTACACACAGTGGTTCCATCCGGGATGTTCTGGACGCTGATTACATTTCCCTCTTCTATCTTTGACTTTAATCCAAATTCAAAGGCATCTCCCACCTTGGTCCCCAGTACTGCCGGGACATACGAGACAGAGCCGTCCTCAAATCGAATCTTTGCAAGCGGCGCATCCCTGCCGCGCTCGTGCACCAGATCTATCACATCTCCCCTGTGCTGCTCTGAGAGCGAAAAACGCGGATATATGGCCTTTGAGCCCACCTTGCCAGTCGATGTGGACCGGAACTGGTTGCCTCCGCGGCCGCGCCTTCTCACTAGTGGTCTCTTGCCCAAGTTGATCGTCCCGCCTTGACTTGGAATTTTAAGCTTGTGGTTGAAATGATCAGGTCAAATTACCACAAAGGTATAAAAATTAGACAGGAGGACTTACTTGTATGAGTCAAAACGCCCTAGCACTAAAGGTTCTAGAGGCATATACCAGAGATGTGGGAAGGGGGGTCGCAAGGATTGACTATGACTCCATGGACACCCTGAGCGCCTCTACTGGCGATGTAATAGAGATAAAGGGCAAGAGGAGGACAGTTGCAAAGTGCCTTCCCCTCTATCCGTCAGATGAGGGAAAGGGGATAATCAGGATTGATGGCCTTGGCAGGAATAATTCCGGTATTGCAATAGGCGATATGATATCTGTCAGAAAGATAAAGGCAGTAGCTGCAGAAAAAGTAGTCGTAGCTCCGCTAGAGGCCATACCGCCAATCGACGAGAGATACCTTGCAGACGCACTAGAGAGCGTTCCGTTGATAAAGGGAGACAATGTAATGGTTCCTTACTTTGGAGGACGCCTGACATTTCAGGTGATAGGTGTGACTCCCGCAGCTGATGCAGTGCTAGTTACACAAAAGACAGTATTTCATATTGCAGAAAAAGGAGAGACACTGCGCGGTGTTCCACAAGTCACGTACGAGGA
Source organism: Nitrosopumilus sp. D6 (assembly GCA_003724325.1). GTDB lineage: Archaea > Thermoproteota > Nitrososphaeria > Nitrososphaerales > Nitrosopumilaceae > Nitrosopumilus. The sequence goes on from RHFD01000040.1 coordinate 4,513, forward strand.
TATTGGCGGACTGACAGATGAGATCAAAAAGGTAAGGGAGATGATAGAGCTACCACTGAGACACCCAGAGATATTTGAAAAACTTGGAATCGAGGCGCCAAAAGGCGTGCTGTTATACGGGCCGCCAGGAACAGGCAAGACACTGCTTGCAAAGGCAGTTGCAAACGAGAGCAATGCGCACTTTATCAGCATTTCTGGTCCCGAGATCATGAGCAAGTTTTACGGCGAGAGCGAGGCAAGACTGCGGGAGATATTCAAAGAGGCGCGCGAAAAGTCCCCGTCGATAATATTCATAGATGAGATTGACTCTATTGCGCCAAAGCGCGAAGAGGTGACAGGTGAAGTGGAACGAAGAGTCGTCTCGCAGATGCTCTCATTGATGGACGGACTCGAGGCAAGAGGCAAGGTCATAGTCATCTCTGCAACAAACAGACCAAATGCCATAGATCCCGCCCTGAGGCGCCCCGGAAGATTTGACAGGGAGATAGAGATCAAGGTACCTAACAAAAAGGGTAGAAAGGACATTATGCTGATTCACAGCAGGAACATGCCGCTTGCTGAAGACGTAGATGTGGATAGGATATCTGCAGTGAGTCACGGCTATGTGGGGGCGGATCTAGAGTACCTGTGCAAAGAGGCGGCAATGAAGTGCCTCAGGAGACTATTACCCATACTCAATCTAGAGGAAGAAAAGATCCCGACAGAGACCCTTGACAAATTAATAGTGAATCAGGATGACTTTACAAAGGCGCTCATCGAGGTCACGCCTTCTGGAATGAGGGAAGTATTCATCGAAAACCCGGATGTAAAGTGGGACGAAGTCGGCGGACTAGAAGTTGTAAAGCGCGAACTGCAAGAGGCAGTAGAGTGGCCCATGAAGTATCCGGGACTATATGACAAGCTAGGGCACCGCATGCCGAGAGGAATTTTATTGCACGGGCCTAGCGGGACAGGCAAGACACTGCTTGCAAAGGCAGTGGCTACTGAAAGCGAGGCAAACTTTGTCTCTGTAAGGGGACCGGAGCTTCTCTCAAAGTGGGTCGGCGAATCAGAGAGAGGAATAAGGGAGATATTCAAGAGGGCGCGCCAGTCGGCTCCGTGCGTGATATTTTTTGATGAGATTGATTCGATTGCGCCAATCCGTGGTGCAGGTGGCGAGACTGCAGTAAGTGAGAGGGTCGTAAGCCAGCTGCTCACAGAGCTAGACGGGATGGAGAACATGCACGGGGTGGTGGTACTGGCTGCTACAAACAGGGCCGACATGATAGATCCCGCGCTGCTCAGGCCCGGAAGGTTTGATAAAATAATACAGATTCCGCTTCCGGACAAGGAGAGTAGAAAGAGCATTCTCAAGATCAACGCAGAAAGGATACCTACCATTGATGACGTCTCTGATCCGGAACATATCGACTTTGACAAGCTCGGAGACATGACTGACGGACTGAGTGGGGCAGATGCAGCATCCATTGCAAACACGGCAGTCTCGCTGGTGATTCACAAGTTCCTTGACTCGCATCCGGACGTAAAGGATGTTGAAAAGGAGAGCATTGATGCAAAGGTGGCCATGAAGGACTTTGAAGAGGCGGTAAAAAAGGTCAGGGAGCAAAAGGATCTAAAGATGGGTGAAAAACTCGTGGCCCCATACTATAGATAGTCTTAATAAAATAGCCCTGCACATTCCACATAAATGCCAGAATACACAGGATACAAGGGAGAGACGCTCGAGTTCCTAAAAAAGAGCCAGATAGGGGTGGGCGATTCAGTCAGGATCATATCTGATATTACATATCTGGGAATAGTCATGCCCCGGTACGAGCACGGCGATGACAGGCATGTAGTGGTAAAGCTCAAGAGCGGCTATAACGTGGGGTTGGAGACTGCGAGTATTGAAAAGATTGAAAAGATTCCCGCAAAAGAAAAAACTGTAAAAGAGCCGCATGCAGAAAAAAAGAAGGGGCTTTCCAGAATACTGTTACTATCAACTGGTGGTACCATTGCAAGCAAGATAGACTATAGGACTGGCGCAGTAACACCCGTACTCACTGCAGAGGAGCTCAACGAGTCCGTGCCGGAGCTAGGAGAGATGGCAGATATTGACACAGAGGTGCTATTCTCAGAATATTCAGAGAACATTGTACCGGATCACTGGATTCAGATTGCGCAGAGGATTGCAAAATGCTCTGAATATTCCGGGGTGATTATAGCCCACGGTACTGACACGATGCACTATACGTCGTCGTTTCTCTCCTTTGCGCTTGCGGGATTCTCCACACCTGTAGTATTGGTGGGATCGCAGAGGTCTACAGACCGCGCATCCTCTGATGCGGCGCTCAATTTGATGGGGGCTGCAAGGTTTATCATTAATGATGGTTCCCGGGGCATATGGATAGTCATGCATCATGATGAGAACGATAATACCATTGCGTGCCATGCCGGAACTAGGGTAAGAAAAAATCACACAAGCAAGAGGGGCGCATTTGAGACGATCGGTGCAGACCCGGCATTTATCATTTCAGAAAATACGATACAAAAAAACATCACAAGGGATTATTTCAATGTGAAACAGTTCACACCGCAGATAAAGCTTGACACTAGGATTGCGCTGGTAAAGTACCATCCCGGGTATGACCCAAAAGTGTTTGATCATATTATAGACTCTGGATGCCGGGGAATAATCTTTGAGGGTACGGGACTAGGGCACGTGGGCAGAACAATGTATCAGAGTATAAAGAGGGCAAATGAAAAGGGCGTGTTTTTGGGCATGACGTCTCAGTGTATTGATGGCAAAATAAGCATGACTGTATATGAGAGCGGCCGGGATCTGCTGGATCTAGGAGTGGTCCCGCTTGATATGATCCCAGAGACTGCCCTGGTAAAGGCAATGTGGGCTGCAGGCAACTTTGGGCAGATAAAAGACGCAATGCTAAATGATATGGCATCGGAGTTCTCACAATGAATCTGGGGGTCCTAGTGGGGCTAGAGGTACACCAGCAGCTTGCCACAGATAGCAAGCTCTTTTGCAGCTGCAAACAGGCAGAGTCAGAGGAGTATTTTGCAAGGTTTCAGAGAAAGTTGAGGGCATCTAAGGGCGAGCTTGGCGAGACGGATCCTGCCGCGCTCTTTGAGAATGCAAAGTCAAAGACAATGATGTATTATGCAAATCCGCAAAGCAGCTGTCTTGTAGAGCGCGACGAGGAGCCGCCGCACGAGCTTGACAGAAAGGCAAGGAGTACGGCACTCGTCATAGCGCTTGCGCTAGGCTCAAGTGTCTTTGATGAGATATATCCGATGAGAAAGACCGTGGTGGATGGCTCTAACACTACCGGCTTTCAGAGAACCATGCTTGTATCACGTGGCGGATCATACAGTGTGGATGGAAAAAAGATAGGAATACAGTCCATATGTCTGGAAGAAGATGCGGCAAAGATATTAGGTGAGGATGCAGATGTGAAAAAATACGGCCTTGGGCGCCTCGGGGTGCCGCTAGTAGAGATTGCAACAGATCCCTTTGAGGCAGAACCAGGAGAGATCAAAAAGATAGCCCTGTCACTTGGGAGAATACTGCGCAGCACAAAAATGGTAAGACGCGGCCTTGGCACCATAAGGCAGGATGTAAACGTCTCGATAAAAGGCGGCGGTGTGGTAATAGAGGTAAAGGGCGTGCAGCAGCTTGACCAGCTGGAGAAAGTGGTAGAGTACGAGGCAAAGAGACAGCATGGGCTGCTACAGATCTCAAAAGAGCTGCAAAAAAGAAAGTGGTCACATGATCCGGGAGATATCAAAAACGTGACTGAGTTGTTCTCAAAATCCGAATCAAAGATAGTAATCAATGCCGTAAAAAGAGGCCACGGAATTCATGCCATACCATTTAGAGACATGGCAGGGATGTTTGGATACTCGCCATATGAGGGAGTAAGACTAGGCAGGGATGTGGCAGAGCTGGTGCGCATATTTGGCCTGGGAGGCGTGTTTCACTCAGACGAGCTGCCAAACTATGGTATCAAAGAGCACGATATCAGCAATTTGAGAGAGTCACTTGGGATTAATAGTAGCGATGGATTTCTAATACTGGCAGGACCTGATGAGCAGATGCCGGCAATAGTGCGGCAGATAGTCTCTAGGATTGAGCATATCCGGGATAAGGGAATACCTGCAGATACTAGGCTTGCAGTACAGTCAGGTGAGACAAAGTTTCTGCGTCCAAGACCAGGAGCTGCAAGAATGTATCCAGAGACTGACGTGCCGCCTGTAATAGTTACGCAAGACGAGCTTGAAGTGGCACAAAAAAACATTCCCAAGTCGTGGGATGAATCCCTGGCAGAACTGCAAGAAAAACACAGTCTGAATATGCAGCTAGCTGTCCAGATATTTGACTCGAGGTATGCAGAAATATTTGAAAAGATAACTAGTATGGGTGCAAATCCTACATTTGCTGCGTCTGTCTTGTGCTCTACGATTACGAATCTGGAAAGAAGTGGTCTGAATCCAAATCTACTAAGAGACGAGGAGATTCTAAAGACATTTGAATTTCTAAAAGAGAAAAAAATTGCCAAAGAGTCAGTCGAGATTATCTTTGGTGCAATAATGGGAGGCAAGGCAGATACCGTCGAGGATGCCATTAATAGCGCGTCAATCAGTACGGTAGACGAGGATGATTTGAATAAAGTAATTGAGGGTATAGTAGAGAAGAACATGGAGCTAGTTAGAAACCAAAAGGAGAGGGCAGTCGGGCCGCTGATGGGAATAGTCATGAGAGAGTTGAGAGGTAGGGCTTCAGGAGAAGTGGTAAATCGAATCCTGTCAGAGAGTATCAAAAAGAGATTGTAGATACTAGAGGTGCGGGAGATGGGATTTGAACCCACGAACTCCTAGAAGATAAGGACCTGAACCTTACGCCTTTGACCGGGCTGGGCGACTCCCGCAATGGGGGTTTCTGGGATCTAGAATAAGTTTCTTTATTATATGCGGCACACATACACCCTGTCTGGTGATGAAGTTTCGCGAGGTGTACTGTACTAACTGTAAAAAGACACTCGGAAGATACAACATGGAGTTCTACGACGAGGACAAGATAAGCGAGGTGCTAAAGACGAGCCACTCCATGCATGTGAGAAACGGACACCAAGTAAACATTAGATTTGTAAACGGCTAGTTCTGCATCTCTTTAATGGCGCCCGCAAGATCCGGGATCCGTATGAACTCGTCCTTTGAGAGATACATGTTCCAGGGCTGTGTGTACACTAGTACTTTTTTGCCCTTTTCTAGAAACTTTTTTGCATTAATGGGCGAGTCATCAATGAATACGTCATAGTCAAGATCTGCCTTCATGGTACCGCCTGCCACGGAGACATACTCTGCATATTCTATCCCGTGGTGTACAAGCCACTCCCTTACAAACGAGTCAGTTGACGGATCCCTTGCAGTCACAATGTCTACTGTGCCAAGCTCTGCAAGAGATTTGACTGCAGACGAGATATCATCCTCTGTGGGAGGTATGGAGTGCCAGTCCTTCCAGCATGCGTTGAGCTCTGCGTAAAAGTCAGAGGCTGTAATGTTTAGTATCTTCCAAAAGTCCCAATCTCTTGCTTCATGCATCTCAATGTTTTTTCTAAACGAGTTATTATATAACAGCCATGACCTTATCACGTCTGCAAGCACGCCGTCTACATCTAACGCTATCCTCAATCCCGGGACCTCTGAAACTCGTCTAATAGTTTCTTTTGGTGCTTGCTGAGTTTTTTCGGAATATTGACTACTATTCTCACGTACTGATCCCCGCGTCCTCTAGAATTTATGTGCGGAACCCCCTTGCCCCTCAGCTTTGTAATGGTGTTTGGCTGGCTCCCCGAGTCCACCTTTATCTTTTCTGTTCCCTCAAGTGTCGGAACCATAATGTTACATCCTAGCGTCGCATCAACCATGGATATATTATGATCATAAAATATGTCGCGGCCGTCCCTCTTGAAGTGTTCGTGCGGCTGCACAGTTACACGGATTATGAGATCACCATTGACTCCGTCTGGAACCTCGTTGCCCTCCCCCTGTATGGTGTAATCGCCAGAGTCAATCCCGGGAGGGATCTCAAAGGTGATGCGCTTTGAGCCCTTTTTGTTTCCCCTTCCCTTGCAGTCATTGCATGGCGTCTCAATAGTAGAGCCCTGTCCCCTGCACGCAGAGCACGGCATGGCAGTAACAAATGACGCGTTTCCCATCCGGCGCGTCTGTCTTACCTGGCCCTGTCCTCTGCATGTGATACACGCCCTCGGACTTGTGCCCGGCTTGCAGCCTGAGCCGCTACAGTTTTCACACCGCATCTGCTTTTGCATCTCAAAGTCCATCTTTTTGCCATGTAGAACCTCTTCCAGAGTTACTGTAGTTCTGTACAACATGTCAGAGCCGCGCTGTCTGCCAAATCCGCCCCCAGAGCCGCCAAATATCGACTCAAAGATACTCTCAAATCCGCCCCTGCTAAACGTGGCCCCAAAGTCGGCGCTGGCGCCACGGAATATGTCATCTGTGCTGTATCTGCCGTCGACTCCTGCATGCCCGTGCTGGTCGTAAATCTGCCTCTTTTCTGTATCAGAGAGCACGGCATAGGCCTCTGATATCTCCTTGAAATGCTCGCCTGCCTCAGTAGACTTGTTGCGGTCTGGATGGAACTTTAGCGCCAGCTTTCTGTACTGTTGCTTTATCTCATGTATAGGAGATGTCTTTGATACCCCCAAAACCTCGTAATAATCGCGTTTTGCAGCCATGACTCACATCATCACATGCCGTATAAATAAAATTAAGGCTGCGCCTTTGGCTCTTCTTTCGAGCCAGTTTCCTCGGCTGATTCCTGATCCTGTTTGTCGTCTGCAGGTTTCTCTGTTTCATTTGGTGACTCGGTCTCATTCTGACTTGCATCATTTGGCTGCTCTTTTTCATTTGGCTGCCCTTCTGGGCCCGCACCCTCTGATCCGGGAGGAGGTGCTGCATTCTTGTAGAGTTCCGTAGTTACTTCGCTGACTAGGGACTGGAGTGTCTCTAGTTTTGGCTTTAGCTCAGAAGGCTCCTTGTCTAGAACCTCTTTTACCTCTTTTATCGCGTCTGTAATTTTTATTCCCTGCTCTTGAGATATCTTGTCTTTTAGATCGTGATTTACCAGCTTTTCAGTGGTGTAGATATAGCTCTCCGCCTCGTTTTTGAGATCAATCTTTTCTTTTTTCATCTTGTCCTCATCTGAGAATTTTTCTGCATCTTGCTTTAGCTTTTCAATCTCATCTTTTGAGAGCTTTGTAGACGACTCGATGGTAATGTTTGCCTGCTTTTGCGTTCCTAGATCCTTTGCAGTTACGTTGATTATGCCGTTTGCGTCAATGTCAAACTTTACCTCTATCTGCGGGACTCCCCTTGGCGCAGGCGGCAGCTCTGTGAGATTAAAGCTTCCAAGGGATACATTATCAGTTGCCATGGGGCGTTCTCCCTGTACTACGTGTATGGTTACAGCCGTCTGGTTGTCTGCAGCAGTGGTGAATACCTTGCCCTTTGAGGTCGGTATCGTCGTGTTTCTCTCTATTAGCGGCTCGCGCACGCCTCCAAGCGTCTCTATTCCAAGCGTGAGCGGGGTGACATCTAGTAATACTATATCACTGGTAACATCGCCTGCAATGATTCCTGCCTGTATTGCGGCGCCCATTGCGACTGCCTCCATCGGATCAACTCCTGATTCGGCACCCTTGCCGACTATATCACTTACAAACTTTTGCACCATTGGGATTCTGGTGGGGCCTCCCACCATCACTATCTTGTTGATGCCGTCTGTTCCAAGTTTTGCATCCTCTAGCGCCTTTAGAATTGATGACTTGCACCGCTCTACTATTGGCCTGATTAGTTCGTCAAGCTTTGCGCGCGTTATCCTCATCTCTAGATTTTTTGCTCCAGACGAGGGATCATGCGATATAAACGGCAGGTTTACATCTGTCTCCATTACTGTGGATAGTTCGATCTTTGCCTTTTCTGCTGCCTCCCTCACCCTAGTCATTGCAGTGGCATCCCCGGAGAGATCCACCCCCTCTTTTTTCTTGAATTCATCTGCGATATAGTCAATCAGTACCGTGTCCATGTCAGTACCTCCAAGCTGCGTGTCACCAGACGTGCTCATCACCTCAAAGACACCGCCGCCCATCTCCATTATAGTTACATCAAGCGTGCCGCCTCCAAAATCAAATACGAGTATCTTCATGTCTTCTTTTGCCTTGTCCAATCCAAACGCAAGCGATGCTGCAGTAGGCTCGTTGATTATCCTCACCACATCAAGACCTGCAATGGTGCCGGCATCCTTTGTCGCCTGGCGCTGATTATCATCAAAGTATGCCGGGACTGTAATGACTGCCTTTTCCACCGGCTCCCCCACAAATGCCTCTGCGTCTTTTTTTATCTTTTGCAGGATGAATGCAGATATCTGCTGTGGCTTGTACTCTTTGCCTAGCACCTTGAAGGTGTGATCAGATCCCATCTTTCTCTTGGCAGCAATGATTGTATTCTCCGGATTTGTCACTGCCTGCCTCCTTGCAGGTTCGCCGACTAAAAGTTCGCCGTCCTTTGAGAGCGCCACTACAGAGGGAAACGCCTTGCCGCCCACTGTGGCTCCCTCGGCTGCAGGGATAATAGTCGGCTTGCCGCCCATGACTACAGCAGCAGCAGAGTTACTTGTTCCCAGATCAATACCTATTACTTTGGCCATGTCTCATCATCCTTTCTTTGAAATTTCTACCAATGTTGGTCTTATAACCCTCTCGTGAGAGATATATCCTTTCCTGATCTCCTTTGTAATGATGTTCTCCTCTATCTCGGGATCAGATACTATGGATATCGCCTCGTGAAAGTTGGGGTCAAAGGGCTTGCCTAGTGCGTCAATCTGGGATATGTGATGCTTTTTGAAAAGCGAGTCCATGTTGCGCAGTATCGAGTCAAGACCGTCCGTATTTACCTTGCCTTCATAAAAGGCCTGTCGGGCCAGTACAAAATCGTCGTATATGCTCAAAAAGTCCAGCATGAATCCGTCCACCTTTGCATTCACCCCGTTCTCAATGTCGGATCTGGTCTTTCTCTCCAGGTTTTGAAAGTCTGCCATGGCATGCTTTAGTTTCTCCTCGTAATCAAGCGCCCTCTTGTTTGCAGCTACGAGTTGTTCAGAGACGTCGTCTTTGGGTTCAGTCTGCGATACGGGCTCTTCCATATCATCAGAGTCTGCATCACATGGGACGGGCTCTGCAGGCGCGTCTTTTGTTATTATATTTACCGGAACCTCGTCTGAGTCATTTTGAGATGACAAGTCAACGTAGATTTCTGCCAAAGCTAATTAAAGTTATTGCTGGAAGATCTCGCACAACGGGTTTGCCTTTACTATGATCATTTTGGAGTCCTGCATTGTCTTTGTAATGTGCTCATAGTCTGACTTTGAGCACGCCACCACGATGGTAGTCTTTTCAGTATGGAACAGATCAAAGCTTGGATCCTTGTACGCCTCTACGTCACCTATGTAGTCGCGCAGCTTTGAAGTCAGCGTCTCTAACACATCGATTCTGTCGCCGCGCATGGAGTATTTGTCAAGCGTCCAGGAGATGGCGATCTTTGTCCTGCTTGCCTTGAGCTCGTTCTTCTTGAGCGTGGATCGTATCTCAGTAATCAATCTGTTGACATATCCGTCCATTCCCTTTATGCTTCCATTAATCAGATACATGAGCGTGTTTGCCCCCTCGAGTGATGTTGCCAGTGATCTCAGATCAAAGAGTCCGCTTACCATGCCGTCAAGAAACATGTCTTCAAAGTCGCCTGAAGGCATGTCATTTTTTGTAATCTCGTCTTGCGCATACTTGCATACTTCAAGCACGGTGCACAGGCTGGAGAACCTAGTCATTACATTAATCGCGTGAAAGTACTCTGATGCAGAGATTGTCACGAATTTTTTCTCCTTTTTGCCTTCTGCAAGCAGGCCTGAAAGGTTTGCATCTTCCTCGCCGTTAAAGGAGCCTATCATCTTTGGCGCAGATATCTGATCCTCAAGCGGATAGTAAAAGTACGAGATCTTTTTGCCAATCTCCAGACCAGTCACGTGCTCTAGCAGCGAGATGTTTTCATTATTACCCCCAAACCCGGTGGGAATTGTAAATACCACAGAGCTGCCCTTTTTTAGTGGTTTTATGGCATCCTTGAATTTCGAGTGGATTTCAGTCTTGATGTCTTGTCCCGACTTTCTGATTCTGGGGGCAAAAAAGAGGTACTGGGCCTTTGAGATGGCCACATCAATTGGCACCATGGAGAGCAGGAGATCATCTTCTTTTAGCGAGGAGATGTTCGGATAGGTCTTTGCTATCTCTGCAGTGAGGGGGACTGCCGAGGAGGCCGACTCGTCGATTATGTGGACATCTGCCCCCTTGATTGCCATCTGCGATGCAACGGCATACCCTTCTGTGCTATATCCAAAGACGGTTACCTTTGTCTTTACCATCACTTGTGCTAAAAGCCGCTCTAAGAAAAACTTATAGAACAAGTCACGAGGATGCAAATTACTTGAAGATATGGATAGACTGCCTCACTCCAAAACAGCTCTTGTTTTACCAGATACTCATTGACAAGATAGGCAAAAAACACAAGATTTTGTTTACCTCGAGGGTGTACGGGGAGGTATCCGGGCTGATAAAGATACACGGTTACAAGCCAATCATAGTGGGAAAATTCGGAGGGGGGTCAAGGAGCGGCAAGCTAGAGGCTGCAATTGACAGAATGGGCAGGATGCTCAAGATAGTAAGGCAGTTTGCCCCAGACATAGCAGTCAGTTCCACATCCCCTGATGCAGCAAGAATCGCCTTTGGACTTGGCATAAGGCATGTGGCGTTTTCTGATGCCCCACACGAGGTTGCAATCATGAAGCTGACACTGCCGCTGACCTGGAGGCTGCTCACCCCGATGGCAATACCAAAAGAAGAATTCTCAAAGTATGGAATTGACAAGAAAAAGATAGTCAGGTATAATGCGCTTGATGGTGCAGTGACCATGAAAAGGGACACTGGCAAAAACAAGCCCCTGCCGTTTCAAAGCGGCAAAAAAAACATTGTAATCCGGGTGGAAGAAGAAGAGGCATCCTATGGATCAAGGTCTAAAAAGACCATTCCCATCATCAGACAGATTGTGACAGATCACGCGGATCACAACATTATGATTCTTGCAAGATACGCGCCCCAGGCCAAGAATCTAAAGAGATTGTTTGGCAAAAAGGCAAGAATAGTAACAATGTCGTATGATGGCAGGCACCTCTTGGAGAACACGGACGTCTTTGTCGGATCCGGGGGCACGATGACTGTAGAGTCTGCGCTGATGGGCGTGCCCACCATATCATACAGGCCGATTCCAAACGTAATTGATGATTATCTGGTGAGAAAGCGCCTTGCAAGGAGGGGAACTAGTCCGAAGAATATCTCTGGTCATATAAGGCAGATTCTGAGATCCTCAGGCGATGCAGACAAAAGGAGGGCAGAGAGAATAGTATCAAAGATGGAGGATCCATTTGATGTGTTTCTCAGGGTAATCAAGGATTCAAAGTAAATTCATTAAGGGAACGAGCATGCGCGGCATAGTAGCCCGGTAGTGTAGCGGTCAAGCATGGAGGCCTTTGGAGCCCCCGACCCCAGTTCGAATCTGGGCCGGGCTACCATTCTAGTTAAAAGTCCAGCCTTGTGAGGAGTTTTGATGCAATGACAAACAGCGTGGCGGCAAGACCTGCAAGAACCAGCATCTCTAGTATTACAAACTCTGTGATTCCCCCGAATATTCCTGCCCGGATCACATCGACTAGATACGTGAGCGGGTTGAGATAAAACGCAGTGCGCAGCGGTTCTGGAGCACCTTCTGCAGGATAAAACGCAGTGCTGACAAACGCAAAGAACAGAAATACCGTGTTGATTATCACGTTGAATCCCTCACTTGAGCGCAGCCTAGTAGATATGATGGATGCAAGCGAGCCAAACAGTATCGAGCCAGTTATCGCGCCAAAGATGATTATGGGTACTGTAACAAGCGAAAACTCTACGGACTCGAAGAATACGGGATACCCCACCAGTGCGATAAGTGTCGCGCTCGCAAGTCCTATCACACCAATGGTACAGATATTACTCAGTATGTAGTGGCTGCGCGTAAAGGGTCCGGACATTATCTGCTCGAACATGCCGTGCCTTCTATCATTCCAGATAATGATCCCCGATACAAGCGTGCTGTTCATAATGTTGAATCCGATCATCCCTGATGCAAGATATGCAGGATAGTCAAGATCCCTTGCTCCAAGCGGCACACTATTTATCAGAGGCGCGTATGCAAACCCCGCGACAAATATGTAGATGAGTGGAAAGATGATCTGCCATATGAGGAACCCCGGGTTCAGGGAGATTGTAATGTTGCGGTTTACAAGCCTAATTATCGGGTGCATCCTCTCTTACCACCTTTAGGAATATCTCCTCTAGATTAGTGGGGACCGCCGACAGATCCTCAATCTCTACGGAATTGTTACTAAGCGTCTTTAATACCTGCAGCAAGACCAGCTCTGATTTCTCCGAGTGTATAGTAATGCTAGTGCCGCCCTCAAAGTCAATCTTACAGTCAGATATGCCAGAGAGCATGTCTTGCATATCAGGTCGCTTTTCTTTCAGGCGTATTCTTATCGTCTTTTTGTTTCCAAACCTGTTTTTGAGGGCATTGGGCGTATCAACTGTGACTATTCTTCCATTGTCAATTATCGCAATCTCATCACATAGGTATTCTGCCTCGCTTAGTATGTGGGTGGTATAAAAGATGGTAAGTCCAGTCTCTACTTTTTTCTTGAGATAGTCAAGCAGCTTTCTTCTTGCCCCGGGATCAAGGCCGACAGTCGGCTCGTCTAGGAACAGCAGATCCATGTCATGCATGAATTCGCGCGCCACCTGCACTCTTCTGCGCTGGCCGATGGAGAGATCCTCGTTTCTCTTTTTGCGGATGTGTTTCAGATCAAAGTCTGAGATCAGCTGCTCTGTCCTTTTTTTGCGTTCTGTTTTTGGGACATTCCACATCATGCCGTACTTGTCAAAGGATTTTTCTACTGACAGTGTGGGCTCGTAGCTGGGCTGCTGCAGCACGACTCCTATTCTGTGGCGCACCCGGAGCGGGTCTGCCACGGCATCAATTCCTAGTATGTTCAGCGTGCCTTTTGATGGCGGGATTAGGGTGGTGAGCATCTTTATGGTAGTTGACTTGCCTGCCCCGTTGGGGCCGAGGAATCCAAATACCTGTCCGGGCCTGACAGACAACGAGATGTCATCTACTGCCCTGACTGAACCGTACGACTTTGAGAGATGGCTGGCGCCAATACACGACACATTTTGGCTGTAATACTCCTCTTAATGTAGTTAGTCAGCCCATGAGTTTTATAAATGGGGGGGATTTCAGGATAATAAATTGTCAGAACTAGAGAGCCTTGTAAACGAGTTGATGGAGAGGAAATCAGAGCTCACGCGCGAGGACATTGATGAGCAGATTAGAATCAAAAAGGAAAAGATCGGGGCCGGATATCTCACTGATCAGGGGGCAGTATTTCTTATTGCAGCAGACCACGGAGTTACCCTTGGAGATCCGCTAAAGACTGAGATGGGCCTCAAAAACCTGTATGCCGGGGCAAGGGAGATCTCACTTGAGACGCGTGTCATGAGCCTGTCTCCTGCAAAACAGTTCTCAAGAAAAGATGGCTCGCCGTTTTTCCTGAGGACGATGACTGTGTATGACGAAGATTCGGCAGTCAGCGTCAAACTGTGGGATGAAAAGGCAAATCTAGAGAGCGTAAAGAATCTAAAGCCCGGGGATTTAATAAAGATCATAAAGGCGTATGTAAAGTCAGACTTTGATGGCTCGCCCACTATAAACATCGGCTCTGGCTCTGACATTGAAATCGCAGATACGGAAAGCAAGATTCCCTCGATTGACACAATGATAAAAGACATCAGCGAGGTAAAAGAGGGGGACAAGAATATTGCAGTGTCCGGCATTACAGACGGAGCAATCAGCACAATGTCATTTACAAACTCGCGCGGCAATCCCGGGACTGCTCTCAGGATGAGACTAAAGGGGAGCAATGGGAATGTTACAAGAGTGGTCCTGTGGGGCAAGGATGACTCGGAGATACCAAACGTAATATCAAAGTCGGCAATGGTAAAGCTGTTTGGTGTCAGAGCAAAGCAGGGAAACCAAGGATTGGAGGTTCACGGAAGCGATGCCACACAAATAAATATAGACGGCAGCTCTGTGACTGAACCACTCATAGTTAGACTACTCACCATTACTACTACAGATGCAGGCAAGAGGATGATTCTGGCAGTAAACAAGAGTGGTGAATTATACAACATTGTGGACTCTGCAAACATGACTGCAACATGCGAGGAGGGAAACATGGTAGACTGCATGCCCTCAAAAATATATGGCAACTCTGTAACACTTGATGAGAAATCACTTGTAAGAAACATTGGTAATGACGAGTCTGTTCCCTTGTTGCCACAGATAACGACAAAAGTTGATAATGTAAAGGCCGACATGCACTGCTGCATTGATGCCATTGTACTCAAAAAAGCAGACAAGCGTGAGATTCAGACAAAATCCGGCGAGGCAGTGTCTCTCTCAGAGATGCTTGTAGGGGACAACACGGGACAGATCTGGGTAAAGGGATGGAGAGACCATGCAATGCATATAGACGGGTGCAGTCTGGGAGACATGATTGCAATTACCGGGCTCAATGCCAGACCCGGGATGGAGGGTAGGATAGAGCTTGTACTTACTGCATTCTCAAAGATAACAAAAAAATCTAGTCCCAAAACCCTCGAGTGACTACATACTGCCTTTCTGCCTCGTATATCTGCCTGAGTAGATGCTCATCGTCTACCATGTTTCGGAGTATGCGTGCAGCCGTGTCTGCGCCCACCCCATACCCTGAGAGTACGGTGATGGCAGTTTTACCAAATCCCTCAATTAGTGATGCAACCTTCCAGGCCCTGTCAAACTTGTGGTTCTCATCAGGCGTGACTTTTTTGCCTGCATATTTTTTTCTGATTATCTCTGGCAGGTCATAGTCAGAGTAGAACGTGGCAGTAATCTGTCTGCTCTTGCAGTACGGGCACACAAGGCGGCCTATCTCGCGCGTTTCTACAACCCGTTCCCATCTTCCGCACCTGGCGCAGATGAGCCGATGCCTTGTCTTTTCAAGCCTTGCTCCGACTAGATCAAGTATTCCCTTGTCCAGATTTGCAGGCGCTGCATAGTATCGCGCGGTGTGATCAAGTATTGGTTCTGCAAGCTTTGAGAACTTGTCGACTTCTACCCATCTTGTGGGTATTTCTCCCTCCCGGATTCTCTGCAGTATTTTTTCAGTGTTTTCCAGATCATACTTGTCATGGAAGAGCTCCCGGAGAGCTTCATCTACAAGCACACTCCCAGAATAGCGCTCGTATAGAAATCTGGCAGACTTGCGCTCGTACACGGCGCCGCGGCCCACGATCCCGAACTTTTTTGCCACACACCATGTCCTCCAGTTGACGTTGTGGGTTCCTGCAAGTGATGCAGTGATGACAGAATAGAGATCATACTCGTCATACAAGACTCGTACGAACAGTTCTTCTGAGATCCGGGATCTTGAGGAGAGTACAATTCGGTATCCATCAGAGCGCGCATCTACTGTGGATCCCAGATGGGAAGACAGCATTGAGGAGAGCAGTGTGGAGAGGGTAGAGTTGATCCTTGTCCCAAGACACGAGTG